>JAJXZM010000323.1 GCA_021780055.1 Acidobacteriota bacterium | reverse complement strand
CGGTCGGGCCCAGGCAGAACAGGTTGTAGCCTTCGTGCTTGATCCCGACTCCGAATTTCACGGCGGCAATCGCGCGGCCCTGGCCGAGAGTCTCTTCGAGCGGGACAAGGTCTTCTGTCGTCTTAATTCCAAATTGTTCGGGATCGCACCGGGTATACAGCACTTGAGGAGATAAAGCTTTTGAAGAGTTCATCGGCTTTGCCTCTCAGTCCTTTTGCGCTTTTACCGTAATGTACACCCTGGCGGATTTACGGGTAATGTCGGCCGTCACAATGTGGCGTGATTGCGCGCACAAGTTGTAACTCATTGAAATGGCGAAGTCTGGCACATTAAGGTTTCGTCTCCGGCTGGTTGTTCAGTGTGGAGGAAAGTCCTGTCCGGGCCAGATTGAAGTGAACATTTATCGGACGGGTGCAGTTACAGACCCAAACGGCTGTGGTCTCTAAGGTGGTGCGAACGTACGCTGCCGGTCTTGGGAGCGCGGCAACGGTACCCATCCACGCAATGCTTATAGGGATTTCACGCAAGAATCGCAGTGGCTGAATTCAAACATAACACATTGAATCAACAGGTTACGAGCTCCGGCCGTGGGTGTTAAGGGCGCTAAAGCTTTTGAGCGGAAAAGACGATTGAAGGACTACCAATTACGTTTTGAAGGGGCAAGCCCTGATGGGGCAGTCTGAGAAATGAGGGGAGATGGGGATCAATTCCCAGGCCCGAGTTAAATTATTGATATTACGTTACGTATTGTGATAGAATGTTCGATGAGTCTGCCGGGAATGGGCCGTTGAAGCACGGTTACCGCGGTGGAACGCATATCGTGAGCACCACGCGAAAACAAGAATCCATTTGCCTTTTCTTTGCATCTCATATATTGAATCGAGATCCCGAAGAGATTCGGGTGAACTTTGGGACAGGGTATTAACCTTCTGCTGCGATCAACTCCACCACGCTTCTAGAAAGTTTAGGGAGCAAGCCGCGACTTGAGTGTCTTGCGAAATGCGAGACGGTAAATCTGGCGGCTGGGGGAGTTTGTTACCCTGAGAGGAAAAAAGCATGTTGGATGTTAAGCTGAATTTCCGCGATCCGAGCGACACGGAGGTCGTGGACGACGAGGAACGCGATCTGCTTTCGGAAGAAGACCCCGAACTGCTGGCGCACGAGGAAGAAGAGTGGGAAAGCTCTGCCGAAGAAGACGAAACGGAATTTGACCTGACGCCTGGGCCACTTGAAGGCGCTGTCGATCCTGTGCGAACGTACCTGCGTGACATGGGCCGTGTGCCGCTCTTGAACCGAGCGGGCGAAGTGCGCCTCGCGCAGCGGATTGAACGCGGCCAGATTGCGGCCCGGCGCGCCATGTCGCGCGCTCCGCTGGTTTTGAAGGACTTGCTGGCCACCGCAAAAGCTCTGCGTGCGGGCAAGCGCTCGATCAGAGAAATCGAAAATTTTGAAGTTGACGAGCTTACCGAGGCAAAACAGATTGCCGCGAAGACGCGCGCAATGTTGAAGTCGCTTGACGAGCTTGCCCGACTCTATCGCACGGCGCTTCGGCAGGCTGCGGCAATCGAACGCACTCCAAAGGCGAAGAAACGCGCCGAATTGCACGCACGGTACCGCCTGGCGCGGACGCGCGTCCAGATGTCGCGAGTGGTGATGGGGCTGGATCTGAACGCGCAGGAAACCGCGCGGTTGACCGGCATGATCTCGCACACCAGCCAGCGCATGCAGGAACTGCGCCACCAGATTGAGGCTTTGAAGGCGAAAGCCGCCGCCCGGGGCCGGACCCCTGCCGGCGTGATGAGTGAATTGCGTCTCCACCAGAAGCGGCTGAAAGACCTGGAATTGGAGTCGGGAGCAACTGCTCTGGAAATGAAGCGCACGTGGGAGAAGATTCAGTTGGCGCAACTCCACGCCGAACAGGCGCGGAAGGAATTGACTGAGGCGAACCTGCGCCTGGTGGTTTCCATCGCTAAGAAATACATCAAGCGGGGACTGCACCTGCTGGACCTGATCCAGGAGGGGAACCTGGGGCTGATGAAGGCGGTGGAGAAGTTCGATTGGCGCCGCGGCTATAAGTTTTCGACCTATGCCACGTGGTGGATCCGGCAGGCGATCACTCGCGGCATTGCGGACAAGGCCCGCACCATTCGCGTGCCGGTACACGCCAATGACACCATCAACAAGCTGGCACGGGCCCGCGGCGAGTTGACCCGCGAACTGGGCCGCGACCCCTCAGTTGCCGAGGTTGCGCGGAGGGCGCAGATTTCTGTTGCCAAGGCGCGCCAGGTGATGAAGATCGCCCAGCAGCCGCTTTCGCTGCATACGCCTATCGGCGACGACGGCGAATCGCAGTTGAGCGACTTCCTTGAAGATAAGCACACGCCTTCGCCTTCCGAAGCGGCTATTCATGTAAACTTGAAGGAGCAGACGGCTTCCATGTTGAAGACTCTGACGCCGCGTGAGGAACAGGTGTTGAAGCTTCGCTTTGGCTTGGATGACGACCGCGCCCGCACGCTTGAGGAAGTCGGCAATTGCCTTTCTCTTACTCGCGAACGCATCCGCCAGATTGAAGGGAAGGCGTTGCGCAGCCTGCGTTCGCCGTGGCGTGGCGGAAGACTGCGCTCGTTTCTCTCGGAAAATTAAGCACCTCGCGCACGTGCCTGCTCTAAGGCAGGAAAGTCATATCCCAAGGGGCGCATCCTGATGCGCCCCATTTTCATCCCGCCACAAGCTGCAAAGATTACCTTTCTCTGTGACTATTGAGTAAGATGACGAAATAGCACCCATGTGACGAAATCCTGCCAT
The DNA here is from genome assembly GCA_021780055.1 of Acidobacteriota bacterium. The sequence continues at coordinate 9,922 of JAJXZM010000323.1, read as the reverse complement.
TTTTTACATACCGGCCAAAAAGTTCGCACCTATTAACCTGATGTACAAGAAGGGCTTACATGCGTCCTTGTTTGGAGCGTCAATTGCTCTACGGTGATGGTCTGCGACAAGAGGAGAGTCCAACTATGTTACCGGGAAGCACCGCTCTGATCGTGTCTAACGACGGACCATCCAACCTGGCGCTGAGGAAGGCCCTGAATGAGGCGGGACTTCATGTGCGTCTGGCTGGAAGCTGCTCTGAGGCAACGGAGATGCTGGCAAGTTCGAGTGCTCCCGCCCTCATGTTCTCAGATACGTTGCTGCCCGACGGGACCTGGTTGGACATCCTTGACTTGGCTGCCGAAGGCGAACACGAAGTGCCTGTCATCGTTATACCCCGCATCGTTGATTTCCACCTTTATCTTAATGCCCTCGACGAGGGCGCCGCTGACTTTATAATTCCCAATTTTTATCATCATTTCACACATATTGAAGATTGCCACGCAGACTTGCATGGCAGTCCATGTTCCTGGCGTGCGATGTTACCTTGCTGAATTTTCAACCAGTTAACGCCGGGAACCACGGCCGGCGGTGCCTGACGCGAACTTATGTGTTGGGCATAAGTGAGTGCCGTGAGCAGGAAATTGCGAGGCTGGTACTTTTGACAGTTGATGGTAAGAGCCAAGCCCAATAGTTTTATAGGTTCAATCAATGGCTTCGAAGGGAATTCAGACGTGGAAGTGTTTTACGGGGTTGTTCCCTGGAATGTTATGGGTTCGACAGTGAGCCACGCAAACGTGTAGGAGAGGATGTCGATGCAATTGGGGAACACGGTGTTGATAGTGTCTGGCGGCGGAGCAGATCTGGAGCTTGGAAGGGTCCTGACTGATGCGGGCGTCACGGTGCGACTGGCGAAAAGCTGCGCAGACGCGCGGGAAGTAGTGGCAAATTGTAACGTTCCGTGTGTCTTGTTCTCTGACGTGTCGCTGCCAGATGGTACCTGGGTCGATATCCTAAGCCTGGCGAACGAAGGAGAACGAAATATACCCGTCATCGTTCTGTCCCGCGTGGTTGATATCGCGCTGTACATCAGTGCGCTTGAGTCGGGCGCCTGCGACTTTGTAGTTCCGCCTTACTATCATCAGGATACTGCACACATATTGAAATGCGTGGCAAGTGAGGGACTGGCTGTTCAGAGTGTGGCTGCCGCCTGAAGTGGTTCGAGGAGCAATGCGTTGCAAGGGATTGGATCTTTTCGGGCTTTCTCGGAAGCAAGTACTCGGCCACGGGGAGAAGTTCCCGCCGGGTTTTGAAATGCGCCCCGTAGTGCGCCGGTGTTGTTTTTGTAAAGGTCAGGCTAGACAGGAGAAGCAGCATGAAGCTGTACGTCGGGAACATTCCGCGGCTTGCGAACGAAGAGGCCTTGAGCAAATGGTTTGAACACGCCGGCCTTCCTCTGAAAACCATTGATTTGGCTAGCGAAGATGAAGATCACCGTTTTGCATGGGTTGAAACCGAAAATGATAGTTTCCCTTTCAAGGGTTTGCGGCATCTTAGTATTGTTGCTTTTTGGGGGCAATTCCTGGTTGTCCGGAAGGCCAGGCCTGAACCGGAAGCTGGTTCCGGCCGCGAAAGGACAGGTCGAATCCCCGGAAGGATGCATGATGCGTGGGCAGGGCGCGAGCCCGCTTCACGAGTTTGATGGTCAGGCGGCACAGGGCGGTGCCACTGAGAATGAACGGAAAGTGGTTTGACGAACTTTACGAGTGACAGGTCCGAAAGTGTGGGGCGCAAGGTGTTCTTGAAAGGGCAAGTGGGGTGTTGGTGAGCGGTTGATGCCATGAGGATGCCAGCGCCGGATATTCGTTTTGCAGGAGGACGATATGGCAAACAGGCAGCTGGACAAGAACGGCGGAAGAGTTGCTGATCAGGGGCAAGAACAGAAACTGCTCCTGGTGGATGAGGACGCAGGTGATCTTGAGTATTACTCGGAGGTCCTGCGGCACCTGGGTTATGAGGTGCGGCCGGTGGGATCCTATGCCAAGGCCGCCGCAACGCTCGGAACCGAAAGGTTTGACCTGGTGATCGTGGAGCAGGGAAGCACGGATTTTGAGGGACGCTCGGTCCTGACGCGGGCGGTAGAGGTTGATCAACACGTGCCGGTTCTGGTCCTGACCCGGACAGTGGATGTTGGGTGCTGCGTCGATGCGCTGGATGCGGGCGCCTCGGAGTACGTGCAGAAACCGCTGACTCCGGGTGAAGTCCGCGAACTGGTGTCGGATTACGTGAAGTCTCCGGCAGAACATCTTTCGGCTGGGCGACCCTATGCGCTTCCGAGTGATTTTTCCGGGGTCAACACTGCCGAGTCTGAGCGCGAATCATTCCGCAGAGCATCCTGACGGCAAGCAAGGTAGTAGCAAGCCAAGCAGCGGTCTATAAGACCCTTGTGGTGTGTAAAGCGAGTCGTGCTTTGCCCGCTCGCCGAGTTCCAGTTTTTCCTGCGCCCCTTCTGACCATGGGAATATGTGGCATGTTCCGCTTGCGGGGCCGGACTGTTCAGCCGGCTTTCCATGCGTACCCAGAGGAACGAATCCGAACAACTACCTTCCATTCAGCGAATTGAACAATCTTGCGGACATTCAAGCACAAGCAGTGCCGATACTCAGCGCACCGGCTGTGTGGCGCGTAAGCACGTACTGCCCATCTGAATGAAACGAGAGAGGCAGGAGCGCTCAGTTCTTGGGAGCAGATGATAGTGAATCGAGAAATTCCAGTCCAAGCTGGTCGTTGCCGTCAGCGCTGATGTCGCCTGACCAAACCACCGTACAGCGCAAAGCATGGGAGGGGTCATCCGGCTGAACCAGATTGAGAATTTGGCCGGGAGTAAGTGCCGCCCCAGATTCCACTCCGGCCCCGTCGTCGGACATGTCGACCGTTAGTCCTTCGAACTGCTCCTCCGGTTCGTCAGATTCAATAATCAGGAGAACGGCTTTTCGGATCGGTTTCCGTTCCGAGCTGCGAAATTCGGAGTAGGCATCATTATTCATGCCGAAGAGGGTATACACAAAGCCGCCCGCTTGCAAGCGGAATTCGAACCGCCGCGCAGGAAACTATTTTTTAAAGACAATCACTACGGACGCTTATCCGTCAGTGCCGGCGCCGGTCCCTGGGCCGGTGATGGGCCTGCGCAGGGGTGCGGCGATGGTGCTCGGCCGGCGGCTGCCGGTAGAGCAGCATGCGTTCGATATTCATGCCCAGTTTGGTCATTTCTTCAAGCCCCTTGGGCGTGATGTAGTACTGCCGGTGACGTTCCGTCTTATCTTCTTCGATCCATTCCAGCTTCTTGGCAGCCTCAACAAAAACGCTGCCCACAGTAAACGGATTGACAGGCCCGAGACGGTTCTCTTCATTACTCTTGGAAGTCATTCAGCCCCGCTTGTTGACGATGGAAAGATACCTGCGTTGTTTCGCTTTCGATTGAAAGATTCGCCGGCGCCGATTAACCAGCATGTGACGGCCGGCGCCCAGGGAAGTGCCCATCCCTATGCTACAGAACTCAAGAACACGTGGCAAGATTCCATTATATCCCGCAAGCCGGGGATGGTGAGCGGAATTTGATTGCGCGAAATTGAATTTGCAGGCGCGTGCGGGTTGTCTGTTGTACGCGGAACTCGCACAGAAAAAGTTTCCGACCCGTTACAGATTGTTACCGGACTTTTCCGCGAGCGGCAACCTTCCAGGATCCCTCAACCTGCCCCTTGCGCACCAGGAACACCTCATCGTGCATATTGACGCATGTACAGACGTGGTTGGGGACCACCGTGACGACCTCGCCCACGTGGAACTTGTGCGACGAACTGGTGATGTCGATGTGGCCGTGTTCCTCGTTCAGCTTAATCAGTGGCGCGTCTGGAGCTTCCACCACCATCCCGTGGCCGGTGGCCGGTCCGGAACCGAGGCCGTCTGAGGAAAGCGTCTTTGATCCGGCATCGATCATGGCGCGTCCGGGCACGGCGGTTGAAACCACTGTGGCCACCACGCGGGCAGCGCAGTCTTCCAGACGGCATGCGCCCTGGTAAAAGGTGTTCAGGTCGTTATAGACGTAGGTGCCTGGGCGGATTTCGGTGACGCCGGGAATCTTGTGCGTCAAAAGAGCTGAGGGCGTGGAGCCGCCGGAGACAATTTCCACTTCCATACCGGCCTTGCGGAACGGATCAAGGGCTTTCTCAACGCGCTCGGCGACATCCTTCACGATCTTCTCGCGATTCTCTTCCGTGCCCCAGATATTACCGGGATAGAGCATCAATCCCCTGAACTTCAGGCCCGGCATTTTCTCGATTTTTCGAGCCAGTTCCAGCGCTGCGGGGCCGGGTTCGACTCCGCAACGGCGCATTCCGACGTCGAATTCCGCCAGCACGCCGACGGTGGCCCCGGCGGCGCTTGCGGCCCGCGAGAGCCCCTGGGCGGTGGTTTCGTTGTCGAGTGAGAGCAGGATGTTGCGCTCGCGCGCGATGGCGGCAATGCGGCGGAGCTTTTCGTCTCCCCAGATGGGAAAGGCGATCAGGATTTCATCCAGTCCCGCCGCGGCCATCACCTCCGCTTCGCCCACCTTCGCAACCGTCAGCCCCACGGCGCCCCGCTGCACCTGCATGCGCGCGACCTCCGGCGTTTTGTGGGTCTTGGTGTGGGGGCGCAGGCCGATGCCGTGCTGGCGGCAGTAGTCGGCCATCCGGTCAAGGTTGCGCTCCAGCACATCCATGTCAATCGTCAAGGCGGGCGTCGGCAGTTCCTGGTAGTTCATGGATCAATCACCCCTACTTTCGTTTACCTGACTTACGGACACGGGCGATGCAGTCGATTTCAACTTTGATCTTCGGCATGCTGACGCCCACGGTGGTGCGGGCCGGCGGGTCCTTGGGAAAATACTCCGCGTAAACCTTGTTCATGGCGGCAAAATTCTTCATGTCGGAAAGAAACACGCCACAGCGGACGACATCTTCCATCGAGCTTCCTGCGGCTTCAAGAATCGCCTTGATGTTTTCAAGTGTGCGCCGGGTTTCAGACTGGATGCTTCCCAGTTCCATCTCATTCGTTTTGGGATTGATGGCCGCCTGGCCGGCGACGAATACGAACCCGCCCGAAACGATGGCTGGAGAATAAGGGCCGCGGGGCCGGGGTGCTTTCTTGCTCTTGATTACTTTGCGCATGGAAACTCCTCGTGAGATTACGGCTTTCGCCGGATTTTCAGAAGGTTTGTAGCGGCGGCTTCATGCCGCCATGTGGCGAAGTAAAGTCGCCGCTGCATGCCTTTGCCTATGCCTTATGTGAATCCTGCTGAAGTCTGCAGAATCAGGGACAGCCCTCAGGCCAATTGACCACCATCGACAAACAACAAAACTCCGTTTATATAATCTGCGTCTGAAGACGCAAGAAAAGCGACCGGCCCGGCGACGTCTGCGGGTTCGCCAAGACGTCCGACCGGAATCAGATTCTTGTACTTGCTCATGAATGTCTTGTCTTTCACAATAGGCGCCGTCAGGCGCGTGCGGATCAGGCCCGGTCCGATGGCGTTGGAATTGATGCCGTATTTTCCCAGTTCGCGCGCCAGAGTCTTGGCCAGCAGAAAGATTCCTGCCTTGGAAGCGTTGTAGGGAGCGAGTTCAGCCTCTGCATCCCAACTGTTGGTGGAGGCCATGAACACCAGTTTCCCGCGGTGGCGCTTCACCATGTGAGGGGCCACCTCACGGGCAACCAGGTATGCGCCCTTCAGATTGATGTCCATCGTCCAGTCCCAGTGTTTTTCGTCGCTTTTGGTAAAGGGAACGAGCTTGGCGACTCCGGCGACGTAGGTCATGACGTCAATCCGTTTTTGCCAGCGCAGAGTTTGCGCCACCATCCTTTGCACGTCGCGTTTGCGGCGAACGTCACACAGGACGGTGCGGACGGCGCCGCCCTCCGCTGCGATCTCGCGCTCCGTCTGGGCCATCATTTCCTGATCAACGTCGCCAATCATTACGCTTGCGCCTTCGCGCGCCAGACGCACCGCAATGCCTTTGCCGATTCCTTGCGCGCCGCCAACCACCAGAGCGCATTGGTCGCGAAAACGGTCCGGAATAAAGTTCATAGCTGTATGTGGCCCCCATCCATGGTTGAATACCCGACACAAAAGTTTACTAGTGTCTCGAGGCAGTCTCCCAGTATAATGGCCCGCCAAGCAGCCGTAAAGGCTTGCGTTGGGGGCAGAGATTCGGGCGGGCATGCCGAAGCGCCCTTTGTGGGCGCCCAAGGGCTGGCAAATGTTCAGCCCCTTAAAAACGGCTGAACTTAGGACAGCCTCTGCAGTGTCGGAGCGTAAACGCCGCGCGATAAGGACGGACCGAATGGATTCAAAACTTGACAGTGTTTCCCAGAAGGCCGAAGTTCAGACGCTGCCGCGGGAGATCGGCATCCTGGGTTCCACGGCGATTGTGGTGGGTACTATTATCGGCTCAGGAATCTTTCTGGTGCCGCACAACGTGGCGACGCAGGTGGGCAGTGTCTTCAGCGTTTACATGGTCTGGATAGTGGGCGGGGCGCTGGCCCTGGCCGGAGCGCTGTCACTGGCGGAACTGGGCGCGGCAATGCCGGAAGCCGGAGGTATCTATGTCTACCTGCGAGAATCCTTTGGCAAGCTGGTGGCGTTCCTCTACGGCTGGGGATCGCTGCTGGTGATTGACGCCGGCTCAGCCGCCACCCTCGGTGTTGCTTTCGGCATTTACGCCGCAGGTTTTATTCCCCTGACTCCGATTGAACAGAAATTGTTGGCCGGGGTGGTGATTGCGGTGCTCACCTTTATCAACATTCTGGGAGTGAAAAAGGGCACGGCGGTGCAGACTATTTTTACCATCGCCAAAGTTGGCGGCCTGGTGATTATTATCGGTTGCGCGATTTTTCTGCCACCGCTTGCACCCGCCGTCGCGCTTCATCCGCTTCCCACGCCGCACACTACGCTCAGCAGCTTTGGCGTGGCCCTTATTGGAGTCCTGTGGGCCTATCAGGGCTGGCACCAGCTTTCTTATACCGCGGGCGAGGTGAAAAACCCATCGAAAGTTCTTCCGATTGGCTTCTTCCTTGGCACGGCCATTATCATTGCGGTTTATCTGTCTGCCAATGCAGCCTACCTGCACGTGCTGCCGCTGCCCGTGATGGCGGAGCATCAGCGCGTAGCGGCAACGGCCATGCAGTTCCTGATCGGGCCGCGCGGCGCGCGGTTTGTTTCGGCGCTGATCCTTTGCTCGATTTTCGGAGCGCTGAATGGGACCATCCTGACGGCACCGCGCGTCTATTATGCGATGGCGAAGGATGGTGTGTTCTTCCGGATCGTGGCCCGCATTCATCCGAAGTTCCAGACTCCTACCGTTGCCCTCATCTTGCTGGGAGTATGGTCGGCGATCCTGGCGGCCAGCGGATCGTTTGAAGAGCTTTATACCTACGCGATTTTCGCCATGTGGATTTTTTCCGCGGCGGCGATTGCCGGCGTGATCATTTTGCGCCGTCGCCTGCCGGACCTGCACCGGCCCTATCGCGTGTGGGGATATCCCATCCTGCCCGTCGCCTTCATCATTGCCGCTCTGGCTATTGTGGCCAACACTCTGGTAAGTAAGCCGACCGAATCCGCCCTGGGGTTGTTGATCATCCTCGCGGGTATTCCGCTCTACTTCGCATGGAAACGCTGGGGCGGCGCGGCTGCGCGCTAATATTTGTGGGTGTCCTTCCTCAGTCGCTCCAAATACTTGCGAGTGGCAACCTGAATGCGCACAACTTCACCGGGTGCGATGAACTGCGGCACCATTACTTCCATGCCGTTTTCAAGCGTGGCGGATTTGTAAACGCTGTCCTGTTGCTGGTGGAGGGGCGGGGCAGTGGCCTGGACGACGAGTTCCACCGTTTCAGGCATCAGTACGCTGACAGGCCGGCCCTCATAAAACTCGACCGGAACGGTCATTTCGCTCTTCAAAAAGCCGTGGCCCGGTCCGATGGTTTCCAGCGGGATCGAGACCTGATCGAAGGTCTTCGGGTTCATAAAGGTGGCAGCGTCGGCATCGCTGTAAAGGAATTCCATCTCCTGTTTTTCGAGCACGGTTTCTTCCAGACGTTCCTCCGGACGGAAGCGCAACTCTTTTGTTGTTCCCTTCAGCATGTCCCGCAGTTTGGCATGGACGCTACCGGGCATTTTGCCCTGGCCGATGTGGTAGTCAGCCGCGGTCACATAGTAAGGGTCGCCTTCGATTTTGATCACCATGCCTGGGCGAAGTTCGGATGCGCTGACCATCGGGACTCCCTTCAGGCCGAGTGGAGTGCAAGGGGACCGCTGTGCCCGGCCTCGGAATGATGGTTGTTTCTGTTTCTATTTTACGCCGAGGGGTCTGGAAAGCACCTGCTTTGCAGCCTCACTCGCACACATCTGAAGTCGTCACCAGTTCGGCGCCGGCTGCAGTCATCTCTTCGATGGCTTTCCGTCCTCCGTCCTCGGTGATCGCTTTGATCGCATCCACGACTAGCTCGACGGGCTTGTTGCGATTTCGCAGCGCCAGGACGTCCGCGCGCACGCAATATTCGGTGGCGACGCCAAAGAGCACATAGCGTCGCGGGCCCAGGGCCTCCAGGATGTGGTCGAAATTCGGATTTGCCGACGTTTCGTAGACGTCCTTCTCGATAATGATCTGGGGCGGCCATTCTTCAGACGCGATGAATGGGCCGGAATGCATCGGGATGGTTAGAGCTCCGGGCAGGGTAGTTTCTTTGATGCGCTTCTGGCCGGCGCTGCCCGCCACGCAATGGGGCGGCCACAGTTTGAATTCGGGATCGTCGGGCGCGTGAGCGTCGGCCGAGGAGATGATTGGAATATTCCGCTCGCGGGCGTACGCCATCAGACGGACGAGATTGGGGATAATCTCTTCCGCGTGCGGAACGTAAAGTTTCCCCGCCGGGTCCATGAAATCAAACTGCGTATCGACGTCAACAAAGGCCAAAGGTAAGGCCATTGCATTCTCTCTGCGCTTCAGTGCGATCGTGGCGCGGCGGCTGGTTTCCGTGCCGTCACGTACTGGTTGCGGACTTCTTCAAGAAGTTGCAGCAGTGCCGCACTCTTATTCACGGGATATTCCGGCGCTCCTTGAAGTGCGTGGTACTGCTCCGGAAGCCTGGCTACGCTGGCTTGCACCGTCTCGCGGAGTGACGCTGCACTCCGTCGCTCGCCGACGCGGCGCCCATTTCGCATCAGTAGTTGAAGCAGCGGTTCGCCGCCCGGGAAATGCTCTTCGAAACGCGCAAGCACATCGTGATCGTACTTTCCATGGCTCATGAAGCGGAACACCTGCTTGCGTCCCGGGCAGTAGATCTTCTCCTCACTGAACTTGGCTTTGTATTCCACCTTTCCGTCCCGCTCGGTCTCGACCAGCTTGTAGACCACGCTCAGCGCCGGAGCATCGCGCGAGGTCGCGAGGTCCGTGCCCACGCCGAAGGAATCGATGGGCGCTCCTGATTCAACGAGCTTCTCGATCCGGTATTCGTTCAGGTCGCCGCTGGCGATAATCTTCACGTCCGTGAGTCCGCGCGAGTCAAGGATGGAACGAACCTCACGGCTCTTCTGCAGCAGGTCTCCACTGTCAAGCCGGACGGCGCTGAATTTCCTGCCGAGCGAGGCCGCCGTATCTGCGCCTGTAAGGTCATCGTAAGTGTCGATCAGGAGCACGCCGGTTTCCGGAAAGACTTCGAGCAATGCCTCAAAGCTTTCGCGCTCGGTGGCGAAGGCCTGCGTCCAGGAGTGGGCGGCCGTTCCAGCAACTGGGATGCCATAAAGATGGCCGGCTTCCGTGTTGGATGTGGCGTTGCATCCGCCGAGATAAGCTGCGCGGGCCGCGCGCAGGCCGGCCTCCGGTCCCTGGGCCCGCCGCGTGCCGAA
>JAJXZM010000288.1 GCA_021780055.1 Acidobacteriota bacterium | reverse complement strand
AGGCACCGACTATTCGCATTACCGCCTGGCACGGAGTCCCAGGGAAAGCGAGCCGGACTCGGCCTACCTGCAGCAGGTTGTGCCGCCGGGATTCTCTGGCCCGATCAATCCGATGAACACGCTCTCTGAAAGGGTCGAAAAGGCTGAGGATCAAGTTCAGGGTGGTTGCATCAATCTCCCCTGGCGCGGCCTGGTCACCCGCGATGGCTGGAAATACGCTTGTCTGCCGAATGCTTCCTGGCTGTTGTTTAACCTGAATGAGGACCCTTATGAACTTGTCAACCTGGCGCACTATAACGCGTATCGGACAGAACGCAAAAGACTGATCGCCCGGCTGAAGCAGTGGGTCAGTGATACTGGCGACACATTCCAGGTGCCGGATAATTGATGCGGTTTTCCACGCGAAATTCTCCAAAAGCAGGGCTCTCCGTTTTGCCTTCAACAGGCAAGACGGTGAAGCGTGTTGAGTCGCCGGCACAATTCCGCTGGTGCTTTGCTTTAGTGAGACAGCCTGAGCTTCCCATCCGGAAGCATGCACCACCTCATTGACTGTAGACCCAAAAGGACCCTTGGCCTATCAAGCGACGCGAAAGGCTAACAGGGGAGGCACGTTTGGCTTCATTCAAAGTCCCGTGGCAGTATAATGTTCATTCACTTTTAGATCTGGATAGCTGGGGGGCGTGATGAATAGACGGCAGTGGCTGGAGCAGGCCGGTATTGGGCTGGTGGCCGGACTGTCGGCGTGCAAGAACAGGGAAACACCTGAAAAGACCCCGGGCAGGGTGTCATCGGTAACTGTCGGCGTCAACATGGGCGGGCCTGTCATTCTCCAGACAGCTTCTGCTGAATTCCACGTACTGCCCTCCGGAAACATCCAGGCTTTTCTCCGCAAGCCGAGTGGCGACCTGACGCTTGAGGAGCCAGCGTCGGGTTCCGGCGCGGGCAGCTATCTTGTGAGCAGCGGCAAACAAATCTCCAACTTCACGTTTGATTTCGGCCAGTCAATCATCTCAGACGTCAAGGGCAAGATCGGGGCACTCGGTAAGCGTATTGAGATGCCCGCCAGCGGTCCTGAAGGCATTCTGAAGACATTGACGATGGAGATTTATGACGATTTCCCGAACCTGGCCATAGTGACGGAAACCTACAAGAACATGACCGCGAAGGACCTCCCGATTGACCGCGTAGTTGCCAATCGGCATCGGTTGAATGCGTCGCTGGTTGACCGCAGAGTGCCACCATGCCGGATGTGGTCCTTCCAGGGTTCCAGCTACAAGTGGGGCGAGAACATCATTGAGGAAATTCCCGCAACATTTTCGCAGCCTAACCTGATGGGCGGGCCCACGCCGAAAGGCCTGGGCGGCGGCATTCCGGTGGTGGCTTTCTGGACAGACAAAGTTGGAATCGGCATGGGCCACCTGGAACTTCTGCCGCTGGTTCTTTCGCTTCCCGTCCGGGTAGGAAGTGACAAGCGTGTTGAAGCTTCTCTGGAGTTGGAACCAGCGGCTGTGCTGAAGCCCGGAGAGACCTATTCGCTTCCGCAGAGTTTCATCTCAATTTACGAAGGCGATTTCTACAAGCCGCTGCGGATGTATTCGCGCGCGCTTCAGCGCGAGGGCTGGGACATCCCGAAACCCGGCAAGGAGGCTTACAACATCAGCTGGTGCGGGTGGGGTTATGAGCAGGATTTTACCCGCGAGCAGATGCTGGGGACGATTCCCAAGCTGAAGGAATTCGGCATCAAGTGGGCCACGCTGGACTATCGATGGTTCAACGACTTTGGCGACTGGGACCCGCGCCAGGACACCTTCCCCGGCGACACCATCAAGCAGCTTGCTGATGAATTCCACAAGCAGGGATTCTATATCCAGCTCTGGTGGCAGCCGCTCGCCGTGGATGATGGCCAGGGGAAGCACCTGAGTTGGAAACACGCCGTCACATCCAGGCTTGCGCAGGAACACCCTGACTGGCTGATTCTGGACAAGGATGGCAAGCACGCGCGCCTGATCAGCCCGGTTTGCGACGTGGCCTCGCTTTGCCCCGCGTTGCCGGAAGTCCAGCAGTATTTCGCCAGGCTGACCCAGCGCTTCATTCGCGACTGGGGATACGACGGCAGCAAGATGGATAGCGTGTTCAGCGCGCCGCCCTGTTACAACCCGAAACACAATCACAAATCGCCGCAGGATTCCATCCTGGCCATGCCCAAAGTGATCCAGGCGATTTTTGAGACATCCCGCGCGCTGAAGCCTTACAGCGTCACACAGATTTGCCCTTGCGGCGCGCCGCCCAATTTTGCCTGGCTGCCCTTCATGAATCAGGCCGTGACGGCGGACCCGGTGGGGTCAATCCAGGTGCGGCGTCGCATCAAGATGTACAAGGCGCTGCTGGGGCCGAAGGCCGCGGTTTACGGTGATCACGTTGAGTTGACCAAAGTCCGCTTTGCGAATACGGACAATGAGATCGACGTGGGCGAAGATTTTGCTTCCACGGTGGGCACGGGCGGCGTGGTTGGCACCAAGTTCGTGTGGCCTGATCCGGGGCCGCATTTTAAGACCGTTTACCTGACGCCCGCCAAAGATAAAATCTGGAAAAAGTGGACGGCCATTTACAACCGCGAAATGCTTTCGAGCGGCACTTTCCTGGACCTCTACAATTACGGGTACGATTTTCCTGAAGCCTACGCCATCCGGAAAGACGACAAGATGTACTACGCTTTTTATGCGCCCAATCCTCCCGCCCCCTGGAAGGGCGAAGTTGAACTGCGGGGTCTTGATCCGGGCCGGCATCGCGTGTACGACTACGAGAACGACAAGGACCTTGGCACCGTCGATGCCGGAAGTCCAAGGCTGATGACCGAGTTCCGCCAACATCTGCTGCTGCAGGTCAGCAAGGTGTGATGATTCGTTGAGCGCAGGCCGCAGCGCTTGTGATTCGGCGGGACCAGCCCCTGCCTATCAATTCAGTATTTTGATTCTCATGTGACGGAACTCGATTCTGGAACCTTCGGCTTCAAGACCAAGATACCCCTCAAGGTTCCTGCAGGCGTCAAACTCGCTGGTCTTGATTCCGTTCACTTTCAAAACAAGATTCGTTCCCTGGCAGCGAATGTCAAAAGTGGTCCATTCGCCGGCTGGCTTCACAGGGTTCGTGGTCATCTGGGATTTCAGGTCGAAGCCGATGGGCCCTTTTTCGGCAGGGTTGTCATAACCAAACCAGTAGCCGCCG
>JAJXZM010000432.1 GCA_021780055.1 Acidobacteriota bacterium | reverse complement strand
GTGTTGCGCTGGCCTTCACCACCGCAACTACGGTCAATCCGCTCAAATCTGTTCCCTGCCACATTCCGTGGTTGATTTTCCAGGCAAGGATCGCCTGCTTCCCTGTCAGGTCAACCTCCGAATTTGCATAACAAGGCCCCGTCCAGACATCAGCGTTTCTCACTTCAAGATAATCGCCCGTAATAGCGGCTTTGCCCGGCACAATTGCCAACCCTGCCAGGACGATAGCCGCCAGCCCCATACCAAAAAACTTCCGCATGTTGTCCTCCTTCGACTGTATATGCGTTGCCCCAATGCTGAAAATATTCTAGCCCAGAACGAAAAGAGACACAAAATTTTGGATGCGAAAATGGCCTGGCTGGTTACAGGGAAATCTGAACAAACAGGCAGAAGCGAGCGTGCGCACGCTCGTACGCACGTCCGCCTTCTCACAATGCAGTCGTCGCGCGATTCGGCAGCGACTTAAAGAGGGTCGTAACAGCCGCGGCCCGGCTTGCAGGCTTCCGGTTCTGCAATCTGGCCGTCCGGCCCCAGGCACGTATGGGTGTGGACGCACCAGTGGATGCCGCTGCTCATGCTGGGAATCCTGGGATCAGGTTCAGCGTGGATGAAAGTTTCCTTCGAATGAAGGCAACGGCACGCGGCGTGACCGGCGATGTCAAGCTTCAAAGGTTCAGGCATAATCACGCTTCTCCTTTCACAGCGCGCAACAGAGCGCGTTTGACGGCTACGCGGGCAAGTTGCACCTTGTAACCATTCTGGCTTAAGGGTGTTGCTTTGCTCACAGCAGCCTTGCCGGCGGCATCCGCTGTTTCCTCAGTCAGGCTCTTCCCTTTGAGGGCTTCTTCCGCCTCGGGAGATGGCCAGGGCACGGGCGCCACATGGCCAAGGACCACTCGGGCGCTCTTCACAGTGTCGCCGTCCATTTCAAGCGCCACAGCCGCCGCCACCAGGGGCCAGTCCAGTCCTTCCTTTTCGCGGATTTCATAGGTGGCTGTTTTCTTTCCCCTGGCTGCCGGCACGGTGATCTCCGTCAGGATCTCGTCCGGCTTGATGTCGTATTCGCGCTCGTCTTCCGATTTCGGAGTGGTGTAGAGCTTGCTGACCTCCACTTCGCGCCGCCCGTTCGGGCCGTGCAATGTTACCTTGGCGTCCAGCGCAATCAGCATGGGAGCCAGGCTGGACGGATTCACAAAATAGGCTGGCCCCGAATTCCCCATGATCGCGGAGTAGTAATTCTGGCCATCGGGGATCAGTGGTTTGCCGTCGTGCTGCGCCAGCAAACCGAACCCGTTGCGGAAGTACCAGTCGCGAGGACGCTGCAGCAGTTCGCCGCCGACGGTGCCCATGTGGCGCATCTGCTCGCCACGAATTCCATCCGCGGCTTGGACCAGTCCGGGATATTCCTGCTTTGCCTGCGGAAGGTCTAGAAGTTCGCGGATCGTCCACAACGCGCCCAGCCGCAGACCCTCGCGAACCCCGCCTCGAGCGAATTGCAGCTCCTTAACGTTTTTCAAGCTCACCACGCGTTTGGGAGTAACGACCCCATCCTTCATTGCGCTGATGAGGTCGGTGCCGCCGGCCATAACCTCTGTGCCACCCCAGGTGCTTCCAAGCAACCGGACGGCATCCTGAATATTCTTTGGACTTGCGTATTCGAAAGCTTCCATCAGGCTTTCTCTCCTTTCTCCAGTGCCGCAAGGACCTTGTCAGGGGTCAGTGGAAGTGTGGGTATGCGGACGCCAATGGCGTTGGTGACGGCGTTAGAAATAGCGGCCCCAGGAGAAATCACCGGAGGCTCGCCCAGTCCGATTACGCCGCGCTCATCGTATCCGGGGCCCGTCATCATATGGACCACGAATTCTCCAATATCGCCGATGGTGGCCAGTTTGTAGAATTCCATGTTGGGGTTGAGCATCACGCCAAGCGTCTCATCCATGACTTTCTGCTCAAACAGCGAGTAGCAGACTCCCATGATCAGCGCACCGTAGACCTGGCTTACGGCCGTCTTCATGTCAATGATCAGCCCGCAATCCTGAGCGGCAATGATGCGATTGATCTTCACCTGGCCGGTCTCGGTGTCCACAGAAACGTCGGCAATCTGGACGCCTCCCACGCCGCTGTCACCCAGGTGGCAGGGGCCGGGGTTTTTGCCGACGGTCTGAATGGTCTTCACGCCCAGCTTGGCGCAGGCCTGTTTCCAGGTCAGGCTCTTCGAGGAATCGCCTTTCACCTGAATCTTGCCCGCCCACGCTTCCAGGTCTGCGGGCTGAGCGCCGAGCGATGGAGCCACCGCGGCGAACAGTTCGTCGAGTGCGTCAATCGCGCCACGCCGCGTGGAGTTGGAAACTCCGCCGACCGTGGTGCTTCCGCCGCTGGCGCCGGAAGATGGATATTTGCTGTCGCCAATTTCCACCTTGACGGCATCGAGAGGTAGACCAAGCGTCTCCGCCACGGTAATGCCGATGATCGTTCGGGTTCCGGTTCCCAGGTCCTGACTTCCCAGTTGCACCGTGACGGAACCGTCTGGCCGAATAATGACGTTGCAGTTGCTGTTGTGGCCACGACCGCCCCAGGTGTGAAGGCTGACGCCCATGCCGCGTTTGATGTGGCCGGGCGTTTTGTCGCCGCGCGGGTGATAGTTCTTTTTCCAGTCCGCCATTTCGGCAGCTTTCACAAGCTCTTCTGAATAAGCGCGCCGCAGAACCTCTGGCGCCAGATTGACGTTCTTCTGCAGAAATTCGATCGGGTCCATCTGGAGCTTGTGCGCCACGTCATCGAGAGCGCCCATGGTGATCAGGCAACCCTGAGGATGGTTCGGCGCACGCCAGGCGCGAGCTTCGCCGATGTTCGTCAACACCGCCGTATGTTTCCAGTGACGATTCGGCGGCTCAATCACGTAAGGCAGCGGTGGGTGTCCAGCAGGTCCAGGGCCTCCTGTACCCCACGAGTCCGAATCCCACGCCGTCAGGGTCCCGTCTTTCTTGGCGGCAACACGGACCTTCGCGTAAGCGGAGGGACGCGCGCCAGCCATTTCCAGTTCGGCATTGCGATCCAGCATCAACCGGACTGGAGCGCCGCCCGCCATCTTGGAAAGCATCGCGGCCTCAATTCCCCACCGGTCGGGAGAGAATTTGCTGCCGAACCCGCCTCCAATGTACTGGCAGATGGTTTCGATGTTGTTGTCCTCGACGTCCACCTTTTTCAGGCGAAGCCCCTGGCCAAACTGG
>JAJXZM010000459.1 GCA_021780055.1 Acidobacteriota bacterium | reverse complement strand
CCTTTGCCTGATCCTGCAAAAGGGAACTGAGGCCCAGACGGTTTGGAATGTCCAGAATCCGGTGCACCTGGGGACGTCGCAGGTCACCATCCACAAGGACGGTCCTCCTGCCAAGGGCTGCCAGAGATATAGCGAGGGTCGTCGCGATCGTTGTCTTTCCTTCCTCGGGTCTGGAGCTGATTACTGCCAGAGCACGCATTGGACTGCCAGAGGCCCCGAGAAGAAGGGTGGACCGGATTCCCAGCAGAGATTCTGAGAAAGGCGTACCGTCGGCGTCATGATTCTCGCGAGAGCCCGGCGGCATCAAGAGCGATTTGATCTCAGTGTCGTTTCGCACCTCTGGAAGGAATCCCAGGAGACCTGTGCCCAGTTCGGAGGGAATTGTCCGTGGATCACGGAGTGTTCGGTCCATCCCATCCGCTGCAACTGCGCCTACCACGCCAAGCATTCCTGATAAGAGCAGGGCCAGTACGAGCGTCTCCTTCGTTCGTGGGTAAACGGGCGTGGGGTTTGGTTGGGCTGGATCAACAATTCGCAGCGCAGTCGAGTGATATCCGGCACTGACGTCAGCGGCATCCAGGCGCTTCAGAAGATCATCGTAAATCATTTTGTCGGAATCGGCCTGGTGCTTGAGGATCTGAAACTGTACGCCTTTGCGGTTAAATTGATCGAGCTGTGCTTTCACGTCGGCCAGTTGGCGCGCCGTCAGCCTTACCTGAACGGCCTGCGCCCTTGCCTGGGCTTCAATCTGCTCCAGGATGTGCTGTTGGCCGTTCCGGACGGACTTGTTGATGGAATTCAGTTCGCGCTGCTTTTGTTGGTAAAGGTAGTTTCCTGGCCCATACTTTGAAGAGAGGGCGTCAAACTGCAGCTGTGTTTGCTGCTGCGCCTGGATCAAAGGAGCCAGCGCTTCACCCCTGTCCGAGACGAGGAGAGCGTCCAGGCTTCCCTCTTTTGCAAGCGCGAGGTTGGCTTCGAGCGCCCGCTGCTTCGCCTGCTCCTGACCAAGCTCTTGCTGCAGAGATGAGAGTTGCTCGGTTAGCAGACTCGAAGTATTGTCTGGGTTGACGATATTATTTTCGCGCTCAAAATCATTGAGAGCGATCTGACTCGCCTTCATGCGTTCCCCAAGTTCTTTGATCTGTTGGCGCATGTACTGAGTCAGGCTTACGAGAGCACTGTTCCGCGTGTTGTACTCGTGCTCGATGAATTCCTCAGCGAGCGCGTTGGCCACTGCCGCCGACTGGCCAGGGGAGGAAGAGCGATAAGAGACGTTGAGAAGATACGTTCCAGGGTCCTGGCTGATCCTTATCCCTCTCGAAATTCCTGCCACAAGCGAGGGAGGGACGGCAGTTGAAGAACTGTCGGCAGGAGGTGTCCATAATCCAAGTTTCATGATGGCGGGGGTAATCACAGCAGGCGTAACAATTTCTTTTTGGTCAGTGGCAAACAAAACGTCGAGATCCTGGTCCCCGCCGCCGGGTTGGTTGCTGATCACATTGACCGGCAGAGAAGGATCCAGCCGGATGACACAAGTCGATTCATATTTCCTGGGGAGACGCAACAAGACGATTGTCGTAAACAGAACTGTTGCCGCTACAAAGATGGCAATTCGCAAAGCGTGGCGCCTGATTGCGTCCCAGTAGCGCGAGAGGGTCAGGGTGATCGCCGGTTCTGTCGGAAAACTCCACGACCCTCTCAGGTTGTCCGGTGCGAGTTTCGCCGCTCCCTCCTGGCTCCTGGACCGTAAAGTTGGATTTGATCTCTCAGAGATGTTGAAATTCATGTCGTTGTGCACGAACTCGTTGCCTCAGTCGCCATCCGCAGAGGGCGGTCTCACGACAGAGTCCTCCACCTTCCTAACGTCACATTAATGACAATGCCCGTACGCCGCTTTTATGCACCCGCGGCACGTTAATGCCGGTCAATGACGGGGCCTTTATCAATTCCTCCCTGACCTCAACTGCGCGAGTGCTGGCACAAGCACGGAGGTAACGACAGGCAGACGAGAGATTTGGGATGCACCTTGGGATACGAATATCGTCAACTGACGGGCGTTCTCGCCAGACCTACCGTGGTTTTTGACCCCAATCGTAGCCAATCTCCGGGTCGTCAAAGGCCAGCCGGCCTTCATCGGCCGGATCGTAGAAATGATTGGTCGCGTAGAGCAGTTGGGCAGGCTCAGTCCCGACAACTTTGTAACCATGGGCAACGCCCGGAGGGATCCGCACCTTCCATAAACGCTGTGTCCCGACGAACAAAGTGTTAATGCGACCGTGACTGGGTGACTCCTCCCGAAGATCACAGAGGAAGACTTGAAACATCCCAGCCAGCGGTGCCCACAGGTCGGTTTGTGCAAAATGGTAGTGAATCGCCTTGATTACGCCCGGGTAGGAGACCGTGAATGAAACCTGAATCTGATGACCGCCTTCGTGGAGGAAGTCCCGTGCAATACCAGGGGCGCCAAAGCGAAAAATCTCGGCGAAGGAACCGCGGTCGTCCGGCCACTGAACGGTTGGCTCGATTTCAACACCATCGATCAGTCGGGAGGACTGGGGACTTGTAATCATGTCACCAATACCAGTAGTTTCGTGTTGTGGAAGCACAAGACGCAGTCCCGCGCCTTCTCCAATCAAACGCCCCTCAGGCAAGTGTTGAATAAGCTGGCCGCTTCTCGATGACTTTGTCAGCACATTTCCCTCCGTCACTAATTTCTGCGAGATAGCTTTTCAGCCCTTCCTCCCACTGGGGTAAGAGGCCGATGCCCAATGAACTGAGCCGCCTGTTTGCAAGTACAGAGAAGGAGGGCCTGAGGGCTGGACGGCCACACTCCGTTGTAGAGATGGGAATCACACGTATTCCCTGAAGGTCATATAACTCAATAATCTTCCGGGCAAACTCATACCAGGTGCAGTTTCCTGTTGCCGTCACATGATAAGTTCCGTATTCGCGGGTCATCACAAGTTCTGCCAATTTCTTTGCCAGGTGCCTTGTGTAAGTCGGCGATCCTCGCTGGTCATTGACAACACGGAGTTCAGACTTCTCGTGTGCCAGTCGAAGGATCGTAGATACGAAATTCTTCCCGTCGGGCCCGTAGAGCCACGACGTCCTGATAATGAATGACCGCTCAATCATCTCCCGCACGTACCATTCTCCTGTCAGTTTTGTTTCTCCATAGACGCAGAGGGGATTGGTTTGAGCGTCCTCAGAATACGGGCTGGTTGCCCGCCCGTCGAACACGTAATCCGTGCTGGTGTACAAAATTGCTGCACCAACGTGCTTTACCGCCTTTGCCACATTGAGTGTTGCGAGTTCGTTCCAGGCTTTTGCCTTTTCTGGATCAAGTTCGCATCTGTCCACGTTGGTGAACGCGGCAAGATGAACAACCAAATCGGGCTTCTGGCGCCGGATTGTTTCCCAAACCGCATCTTCCTCACACAGGTCGCAGTCTTTTCTGGTAAGAGCGACGACAGCGTGATCCTTTCCCAGAATGGGAACCAGGGCATGCCCCAGCATTCCGGCTGCCCCCGTCACAAGGATGCGCATACGGAGCTTCCTCCCGGGTTCTGTATTCTTTTCAAAGTCTCGTCACGTCGTTCGTACTGCTCCTGATAGTAGGACCGGTAGGCCTGGTTCTGGATTCGTTCTCTCCACCCGGTGTTTGCCACGTACCAGTCAATTGTTCTGGCCAAACCTGCTGCAAAATTCGTCTGGGGCCTCCAGCCCAGTTCGGCGTCAATCCTCCCGCAGTCCACTGAATAGCGCCGGTCATGGCCGGGCCGATCCTGAACATACGTCAGCAGGGAATGAGGCTTGCGAAGCAGATCCAGAATCCGGCCCGCGATTTCAAGATTGGGCCATTCGTTACCCCCACCGATGTTGTAGATTTCACCTTCGCGGCCGGAGTGAAGAACGGTATCCAAAGCCCGGCAGTGGTCCTGGACAAAAATCCAGTCGCGCACCTGGAGACCGTTTCCGTAAATGGGGATGTCCTGATTTTCGAGTGCCCGGCTGATGAGGAGCGGAATGAATTTCTCAGGAAACTGGTAAGGGCCAAAGTTGTTGGAGCAACGCGTAACAACCACCGGAAAGCGGTACGTTTGAAAGTAAGCGCGGGCCAGTAGATCGGAAGCGGCTTTGCTTGCGGCGTACGGGCTGTTGGGAGCGAGAGGAGAATCCTCCCGAAAACTCTGCTTCCCAGGTGCACTCCCGTATACCTCATCCGTGCTGACATGAACGAAGCGACGGACCCCCCACTGACGTGCAGCCTCCAGCAGGCATTGTGTTCCCAGCACGTTGGTTCGGACGAATACGGAGCTGTCCATAATGCTCCGGTCAACATGCGATTCGGCGGCAAAATGAACAACGAAATCCACTCCACTGGAGAGCGCCCGGACGACTTGGTCCCGGTCGCAAATATCCACTTTCAAAAATTGGTGCCGGGGATTCCTGAGCACGTCGGACAGATTTTCGAGGTTCCCGGAATACGTCAGGTTGTCAAGATTGAGGATGTAATAATCCGGGTATTTTTCCAGCATGTAGCGGACGAAGTTCGAACCGATAAAGCCCGCTCCTCCGGTGATTGCCAGTTTCATTTTTCACTCGCTTATTTCTGTGTTTCCATTGCTGCGGCCAACTGTCCCTGGGCTTCCATGTCCAGCTTATTCGCTCCCGTTTCCGCAACAAGGTTTGTGGCGCTTCTCAATGATTCAAAGGTCCCTGCGTCGGTCCACCAGCCTTCCAGAATGCTATAGGTCAGTGTCCCGTCGCTCAGGTAGGAGTTATTGACGTCCGTGATTTCAAGTTCGCCCCGCCTGGAGGGTTTTAGGCGGTCGATCCTTTCAAACACGGTTGAGTCGTAGAAGTAGATACCCGTCACGGCAAACGGGCTTGCCGGTTGATCCGGCTTCTCCTGAATCCGGATGATCCTATCGCCATCGAAGACGGGAACGCCGAAGCGCTGGGGGTAGGGGACTTCCTTGAGGATGATGTGTGCCCCTTTGGGCTGACTCTTAAAACGCTCGACTGCCTGCACAATGCTACCCTCTATGATGTTGTCACCGAGGATCACGCAAATTTTGTCTCCGGCCGCAAAGTACTCCGCCAGCTTTAGCGCGGCAGCGATGCCGCCCTCGCCTTCCTGATAGGTATAGTTCAAATGACGAAGGCCGAACTCCTTGCCGTCGCTCAGCAGGCGGAGAAAGTCGCCTGAGTTGCGCCCGCCCGTCACGATCAGGATCTCCGTGATCCCGGCATTGATAAGCGTCCGGATAGGATAGAAAATCATCGGCTCTGTATAAACAGGGAGCAGATGCTTGTTCGTAATTTTGGTCAGGGGAAAGAGACGTGATCCCGTTCCACCGGCAAGGATGACTCCTTTCAAATCTCGCCTCCTCTTGAAGAGATGGCCTGGAGGTTCAAAGAACCTGCCAGAGACCGCGTCCTGCAAAGTGCAGGTAACTTGCTCTGAATTCGACAGCGAAAGGGCGTTGTAACAATTAACTTCTGCTCAATTCCCTTTCCCCGAAATCTCAGCCCTTAAGCCTGAATCAAAGTGATGAGCGCTAACCTAAAGAAAGCTTGCGAATGGCGAAACAGCATGGCCAGTCTTCCGAAGCTATGTATTCGCAGAGTCTGGGAAACTCCCCTATAGCTGATACCAGATGGGATAGAACCGATGGCTATTGACTTGTCCGTGTTTCTTCCAAATCCACTGCGGGAATGCCGGATAAAAGCTCGGAGGGCAATGCAAGGTTCGCCGCATCACTCCTTCCGACACTGTAGTACTCAAAGCCTTC
Organism: Acidobacteriota bacterium; assembly: GCA_021780055.1. The sequence goes on along the minus strand of JAJXZM010000459.1, from coordinate 6,962 downwards.
CTTCTTCATGATGCGAGGGTCAAAAAGATTCCGCCCGTCGACAACCGTTGGAACAGCCACCATGCTTCGTAGGCGTGATAAATCAAGTGAGCGAAATTCGTCCCACTCGGTCAGGATCAACAGAGCATCTGCGCCTTTCGCAGCTTCATAAGCGGATGCGCAGTAAGCAAGATTTTCGTTATCGGGAAGGGTTTTTCGCGCATTGGGCATGGCGCATGGATCGTAGAGGCGAAGCATCGCGCCTTCATTAAGAAGCTGTTCGATGATCTTGAGACTGGGAGCTTCACGGATGTCATCGGTTCCTGCCTTGAAGGCCAGACCCAGGACGGCAATTCTTTTCCCCTGAATCACCCAGAGTGCTCGCCGAACTTTCTTGACAATCATTTCAATCCGCCGCTGATTAACGCGCTCAACCTGCTTGAGTAGAGAGAAATCCGCGCCATGCTCCTCAGCAAGATGGACGAACGCCTTCAAGTCTTTCGGAAAGCAATATCCGCCAAAGCCGATGCCTGCACCCAAGAACTCGCGCCCGATGCGGTGGTCCAATCCGATGCCCTGGGTCAGGCTGGTAATATCGGCCCCTAACGTTTCACAAAGATCAGCCACCATGTTGATAAAGGAAATCTTCGTGCACAGGAAGGCATTGGCTGTGTGTTTTATCAATTCGGAGGTTGCAAGATCTGTCATCACGATGGGGCAGTTTAACGGCTGATAGATACCCTGCAGAATGTGCTTCGCCCTTTCGGTTTCGACTCCGCAGACAATTCGATCTGGATGAAAAAAATCCTGCACGGCCTTCCCTTCCCGCAGGAACTCCGGATTGGAGGCAACGTCAAAATCCGGTCGTGACTGCCCGGAGCCCGCGTATCGGAGGATCGTTTTCTTTATCCATTGGGCTGTAATCGCCGGGACCGTACTTTTCTCAACGATCAGTTTGTACCCGTTCAGGTTATGCGCGATGGTCCGAGTCAAGGTTTCAACCTGGCTAAGGTCCGCCTGACCATTGTCAAGCTGCGGTGTGCCAACACAGAGGAAAAGAATTGCAGACGATCGGATCGCAAGTTCAACGTCACTCGTCGACTGGAATGTTCCCTGTTCCAGATGCTTCACCAGCATTTCCTGCAGCCCGGGTTCGAAGAAGGGGCAATGACCTTGCTGGATCATCGCTACCTTGGCAGGATCGCTGTCAGCGCATACTACATTCCATCCGAGTTCTGCGAAACCTAAGGCCGTGGGCAACCCAACATGCCCCAGCCCCAACACCGTAATCTTCCGCTCCTTCAATTCCGAATTGAGCATACTGGTCGGCAATTCCTCAGATCTCATCAATGTCTCCTGTTTTAAGATCCCGAACCTTGCAAGGGAAGGTCAGCAAAGTCTATCGTGGGGCGTGCAGCTGGGGGAGCCCGGGCTGCGAGAGGGGCATGTCTTCAATGACCTCACCCCCTCAAAATCACACGGCTGGCGCGACCAGGATGATCGATATTCATTACTGTCTCAACGCAATCCGTCTTCACTATCCGCGGACGCACTTGGTATGACAGCCAGACCCGCGCACACGGCGAACCACGCCGAGTTGGCCGGTATGTGCAAGTTGAAATCTGCAAAACTATGGATCAGCAGGCCGCAACACCCAAGTGCTGCACCCAATTGGATCCAGCCTTGAAGACTTTTCATCCGTTCCGGCAAGTTGCGGAACGCAAGCCATCCGAACAGCAGTAAAGCCGAAAGGATAATCAGACCGCCAACAATGCCCGTTTCGGTCACAGCTTCCACGTAATCATCGTGGGCGTGGTTCCATCCTAGATCAGTAGGAAAAGTCTGGTACTGGGGGAAAACCGCATTGAAACTCCCCAGCCCCGTCCCAAGCCGCGGAAAATCTCGAAGTTCCTTAAGGGCGTCGCGACTGACCGTTAGCCTGTTCTCAAGTGTCACATCCGGTTTCCGAGCCAGACCAGCGATGCTAGCCAGGCGCTGCCAACCGCTATCTGGCATGACAGCAAGAAGCAAAGCTGCCAACCCGGCTGCCGCCACCAACCCCATAAAGCTCCATTTCCGAACGTCTCCAGATCCAGCCTTCCACCGCAAGATGATGGCACCAAGAATAACCATCTCGACAGCAATCGAAATCATCCCGCCTCTAGAACCAGAAAGGAGCAACGAGGCGATGGCCCCGCACACCCCGAGGATGAGCAGCGATTGATTGGAACCCCTTAGGGATCGATAGAGCGCAAAGCACAAGGCTACCGGGATCAGCATCTCCATGAGGCCCGCATAGTCATTGTGATTGACATAGGGGCCGAAAACGTCGCCACGCGAGGGAACCTGCCAGTAGATCAAGCCGTGGCTTGTAAAGAATTGGACAATTGCGAACAAAGAGATCGCGGCAGCGTAAATGACAACAGCCAGCCCAAACATCCTCCAGTCTTTACGGGAAGCATTGGCGAAGAGTTGCACAGCGAGGAAGAAGAAAACCAAATCGGTCAGCAGGTTAATCAGCGCCACCTGCGTCGAGAACGGATCGAGCGTCAGGTGACCTGCTAATTGTGCAATCCCCAGCAGCAGGAATAATCCTGCGGGAACAAAGAGAGGTGACCAAAGTATTTTTACAGCCTGCTGTTGAACGCAGCCCACTGCCCACAAAATCAAGAGGAAGGCAGCAATCACAGCCACACTTGCCCAGGCCCAGGTATCAACTGCGCCAAACGCCAAGGGGGCAGCCATCAGTGTGGATACCAGCAGCGCGCGCGCCACCGTGAAGAATCGAGGAACATAACGGCTTTCAGCCCGGCTCGACGCCTCGTCGGATTCGGATGGAAACCCGTCTCTCAGAAGTGCGGCATTGGATGCCATCAGGAGGTCCCCCCTTTCTTGTCCACCTGAGCAGTAACCGGGGCATCGGGCCGGAGAGAGACCTGATCCACTAATAGACTTCCCAAAATTTCAGTCGGGTACCCCAAGCTGCGTGCACGCCAGATGGATACGCGCACTGCACTTGTCTGGGGACCGGTTCGAAATCTCAGAGTAATTTGGTGCCAGGGCGTCGTCCCGACAATCGCGCCGGTTGAGGCGGTCAGGCACTCCGGACAACCGGGATCGGTCACACGAAGACGCGGTCCACTATCGGAAACGATATCGGCTGAACGAACTTGTGCGGTGAGCACGTAGGTCTGCCCTGCCCTCACAGGAACAAGCTGATAGATTGGCTCGGCCTGATGGTTTCCAACATCTGTGAAATCGAGCCGGAGGTAACGTTTTCCGGCGCGACCCTGGTGAGTTTCGAAGTCAACTGCCACATAGGGCTCCTCATGATATCGCCAGTCAAAACCGGCATTGAGAGGAATGTGTTCGAAGCCTCCGTTGAAAATCAGGTCGCTATTGTCCCCTGACTGCGGAACAAGACCTCGGGCTTTCAGGTCATTCCAGACAGTTAAGGCTTCCTGATATTTACGTGCACCAATCAGATGTTCGAGGTAAGGGTCGGCAGAGGAAAAGTCGAAGTCTGTTTTGCCCGCCGCAAGCTTTTCCCAAATTTGAAATGCAGAGTCCCCGTACTCGTGCGACGAGAGGAAGCTGACATATGCAAGCTTCAATTTTGGACCAGCCGAGCGCGTTAGCACCGTGTCGTAAACAATGTTAGGGTTTCCGGCCGCATGAACTGAAGCCCGGAAGGTTGCCCCTGCGTAAGAGGGATCCAGTTCCAGAAGCCGTCGAAACTGGCTGAACGCCTTCTCCTGCCGGTTCGCCCACAGATAATAATTAGCCGCTTCCCAGTGAATACGGGGAGCCATTGGACTCAGGGCAAGGGCCCTGACGATCGCATGGCTGGCACAGTCGCGCTTCCCTGCAAACTGGCAGGCTGAAGCCAGAGAACTCCAGTAGCGCGTTTGGTGCGGGCTTAATTCAGTGGCCCTTTGCAATTGCTCAACCCCATCCGTGGTGTCAGGATCTTCCAAGTTGAAAGCTTCTGCAGTTCCCAGACGGAAATGAAGGTCCGGATTTCCCGGGTCCAAAGAGACCGCTCTCCTTAAATCATCGGTCCTCGTTGACTTGCCGAGCCGGATCGCCCAGGCGATACGTACACTTTCCGCAGCCAGCAGGAGGCCGATCATGCCCGTTACAATTACAAAGGCGACCAATTTCGGACGAATCCACGAAATTTTGTTGGTTGTTAGAGACATTCGATGCAGAAGCAGTTGCTGAGACAGAGGATTCCAGTGAATTCGGATCCAATACCACCGGACTCATAGGAAGCCTGCAGCTTCATAGCAAACTGGAATGCGTTGGGGGAAAGAGTGCTCTGAATACCGGAATACCCAGTCTGAAACTTATGTTCTTTCAGAAGGCCGCATGAGCAAGCGAATCTTCCACCGACCGGACAGCGCCAGTACCACGGCTGAACGCCCGCTCCACATCACACGCCTCAACTTCCACCGAAATAGACTTGACCAGCAAATCAACGGAGAGGACCAACCGGTACAAGTTCTTTTTGCGGACAAGAATTCCTTCCAGCCCTTCGAGCGGACCCGACTTCACCCGCACCCTGTCTCCTGACTTCAGGAAGGGATGGGGTTCAGCGTTCAGACCTTGCCCAACAGCCCGCCGCACGGCATCGATTTCTTCCTGCGGTATCGATGCGGGCGCCCCACTTAATCGTACAAAGTCATAGACGCCCGGCGTCGAAAGCACAGCAGTTCGGTGCATCGGGCCCGCCAGGACAAACACGTAGTTGGGGAACAGCGGCAACTCCAGTTCCTTCATCCGGTCTTTCCAGCGGTGGGCCGCCTTGTAAAGCGGCAGGAAGACTTCCAGCCCCTTGCCTGAAATAAACCTGGCAATCGCCTTTTCGTGGTGATGCCGCGTATAAACGGCAAACCAGCGTGGGTAATTTACCGTCAAGCCTATGAGATCCTCAATTTTAGCCATAGCTCCGCTACGTAACTTACAGGAGTTCATTCTCCCTAAGCTCTTGTTTCTGTCCCTAAGCGGGCCGGTCAACCATCTGGCGCCGCATGCTTAGTTAATCCATTTATTACCCTTGGCAAAGCGGTCCCATGGCGAGTCGTGACTCCTGCCACGCCTACCTTTGCCCCGGATATAGGATTCGCCCTTTAAGAAACAAACCGCAATCTCGTGCAAGTCTCCAGGCGCAATACGCTGGATAATCGCGGGAAAGCGGATTCCAGTAATCTCGCCATCCTGATTTCGGAAATCGACCTCAAGGGAAACGCGACGACCTTCTTCCAAGATGTGGTCAAGGAAGAATCTTGCGCCCTTTTCACTGATGTCATAAAGCCAGCCGCGGCCAAGCATCCGTTTTTTCCCTCGCCCGGGCGTGAGAACTGTCACCGGGCAGTCGATCTTAAAACGCGCGCGTTGGCGTTTCTCGTGAGTCATCGGCACACTTGCCGCATGTTTCGGGGAATCTGTTCGCATGTCCTTAACTTGAAACCGCACTGTTGACTCTATCACCAGTCCCAGCAGCCCAAACAATCCCCTAGGCGGGTGAGATTTGGGTGAGACCCATGCCTGAAATGGTTACCCCCATTTCCTGGCGCTTGTCATCCTAAATTAGACCTTTGCCGCTTATCTAAACGTAAGAGGTACCTAAACTACTCCACTGGAAAATTAAGCATAGAATCGCAGTGAAAGTATAATGCGCCAGGGAAAGCTTGCCTCGTAACCTTTTCTATCTAGGTGACTTGCTTCGTCATGGTCAAGTGAACAATAATCAATATCGCCCGAAAGAGACTGGGTGCGCACTGCGTGTTGGAGCCGTCTCAAGCGAAAGGTTGAAGAAGAAACATGGGTAACCCGGATTTGGGTTGGAAGTACGAATCGCGCCGCCGTCGTGGTAACTAACAGGCAAAAACAGTCGGTGGATCGTATACCACCTTTAATGGTGGGAAGGGAGAAGAAATCTATTAATGGAACCGGACAAGGCGTTATGAGACGTCGGGTAAACCGATCGCTTCGGGTACGCCATTCAACGGAACATCTTGGGGTCCAACACGTTTGAAGTAGTGAACTGCTGCCGCGCGCCGCGTGCTGACCTGAAGTTTCTTATAGATCGATTTCACATGTGAACGTGCCGTCTCCGTGCTGATGAAGAGGCTACTTGCCACTTCTTTGTCAGAGTACCCTTGCGCAATAAGGGCTAAGACTTCCCATTCCCTTCGCGTGAGGTTTTCTGAAAGCGTTCTGTTCGCATCACGGCTGGCAATGAGTTTGTCAATAACGGCGTTCGTCACCCGATGGGCAAACCAGCGCTCGCCTTCGGCAACCTTAGCAACCGCCTTGATTAAAACTTGGGGTGTCACCTTTGTGGACAGGCAGCCCCACGCTCCTGCTTCAAGGGTCTGGACAGCGAATTCTTCATTAGGGTCATCTGCGAGAAACAAGGCTCTCGCTTCTGGGATTAAGTTGCGCAATTCATGCGCCGAGGCGAGACCACCCCCGGCATCAGGTGCATGAATGATTAAGATTGCGTTTCGCGGTGCATCAATTCTCCCACTAAGATCGAGGACCCGGTCGACATCTATGATTTCAGTAAATGTCCCAGCCTCAATTAGCAACGAACAGAGAGCTTTGCGAAAGAGAACCCGGGGGCTTACTATAACCAGTTTCACGAGGTACCTCCCGAGCGGCGAAAGTACCCCCTCCCGTGTGCGTTAGAAGACTTTAATTAAAAATACGATACCCCAAACTAGAAGTGCTGCTTTTGATGTCTCAACCGTGCTTCCGCACGTGCAACATTAGCCGTTCCTAATAAACTCCACCATCATATTTGTTCGGAGTAGACGCGTCAAGCGAATTTCCTAAGGTCGTTCGAATGACTAGCAGGCTGATGAAAAATGGGCCTACTTAGAAAAAGTCGATTGCTGGAGCAGCGATTTTGTGCGATCGGGCGGGTTGCTGCTTTATTTCCGGCGGCCCTTTCGGGGAGGGCGTGGCGCCCTGGT
>JAJXZM010000391.1 GCA_021780055.1 Acidobacteriota bacterium | reverse complement strand
CAGGACGCGCCGGCATCGCCGGTGATCGGCCTGGTGGGCAAGGGGATCACATTCGATTCGGGAGGCATTTCGCTGAAGCCCAGCCAGAATATGCACGAGATGAAGACCGACATGGCGGGCGGCGCCACTATGCTGGGAGTGATGCACGCCATCGCGCAGATTAAACCCAAAGTGCGCGTGATCGCCGTAATTCCCGCCACGGAAAACATGCCGGGGGGCAAGGCCTATCGTCCGGGCGACGTGATTACTTCGATGTCCGGCAAGACCATCGAGGTGCTGAATACCGACGCTGAGGGCCGGCTGGCGCTGGCCGATTCGCTGACCTACGCGCGGCAGCTCGGCTGCAATGTGCTGATCGACGCCGCCACCCTGACCGGAGCCATTACGGTTGCGCTGGGCAACATCACAACCGGAGTGTTCGGCCGCGATCAGGAGTGGGTCAACCGGGTTGTTGAAAGCGGCGCCGAGACAGGCGAGCGGATGTGGCAGATGCCCGTTGACGACGAATACCGCGACCTCTATAAGAGCTCGATCGGCGATCTGGCTAACACCGGTGGCCGGCCCGGCGGCTCCATTACGGCCGCCATGTTTGTGGGCGAGTTTGCCGAAGATACGCCGTGGGTCCACCTGGATATCGCGGGAACGGCATGGTCGAATGACGAAAAGCCGTATCTGGCAAAAGGTCCCACAGGCGTGCCGGTTCGGACGCTGGTCAATCTGCTGTCGCGACTGGGCAGGTAGGGCCGCCCGCGGACAGGGCGCTTTCTTGAGCCAATTGATCAATCACATGCTCTGGAACGGCGCGTAAACCTTAGGGCGTAGTCCTGCGGCAGCGTGGACAAGTTCGGGAGACGGAGACCCGAACACCTCAAAGGTCCAATCGCAGACTGTGAGAATTGCTCCCATAGTAGCGCCGAGATTGGCAATGTGCTCCAGGACCGCTTCCGAGTCTCTGTAAGCCTCCAGAACCACACATTCCGTTTGGGCTTCGTTGAGAAACCAATCGTACTGCAGCGTACCCGAGTCCATTTCACGAACCATTCGCATGCAGTCGGCGGCGAGCGCCTTGAATTCTTCAAGTTTGCCTTCGTGGATCGCCCCGCGGGCGGTCACATGAATCGCGTTCATTGCCTGCTCCTGCGCTGATAGAGTTATTTGGAGTTTCCGTTTTGTAATTTCGGACCAACGTCCTACTGCCTACTTCCCATTTCCTATTTCCTACGAATTTCTTTCAATCGTTCAATCCTTTGCCGTCCAGAATCTGCTGCATACATTTTTCAACCCTTGCCACGCGGGTCTTGGACTGTTTGGGTTGCGAAAAATAGAAAAGGTATGAACGTTGCCGTCCCGGCGTCAATCGTTCGAAAGCAGCTTTCAGGGCAGGGACTTTATTTAGTTTATTTTGAAACTCCTCAGGGACTTTGAAGTCCGAGGTCTCTTTCTTCTTCACTTTCAGACCGGCTCTCTCTACTTCAACAGCTTGAAAAACATACTCCTTCAAGGTGCGCTCCAACTTAACTATTTCCCCAGCATTGGTGAACCGGACCTGGCGCGCCGCCTGCACATTCTCCGTCTGCTGAATCAGAATGTGCTTCGAATCTTTTAACAGCGCGCCTTTGAAAAACAGGAGCGCACAGTACTCTTTAAATCCGTGGATTAATACGATATTTTTATTTTGAAACGTGTAACAAGGCTGGCCCCACTTCAATTCCTCGGTCAGCCCACAGCCAAGAACGATCGCTCTCAGTTTCTTGAATTCTTTCTGCCACTTCTCGGCCTTACTCAAAAGCGCATCGACCTTGGGATTCATGCTATTCATCTGCTGATCCCTTCAAATGATTTCTCTTTCTTCAGGTCTGGAATAGCACGATACCACGGTCAGGAAAAACACTGACCGTGGTTACCCGCTGAAGCATTTGCCTCGCCGCCAGGCGCCTGTTACTAATCAAGCTCTTTGACGCGGATGTTTCGAAACTCCACGTGCGTGCCGTGTCCGAGAAATCCGATGTGGCCGGTTGTCCGGGCAAGCCCGGGGTGTTTTTTCAGGACTTCGGGGTCGGTGACATCGTTAAGGTTTGCGTCCACGATGGCCGTCCCATTCAGCGTGACGCGGATGTGCCTGCCTTCCGCCAGAATTTCCTCCCGGTTCCACTCGCCCACAGGCTTCAGGAATCCTCGTTTGGCCGGAACCACGAGATAGATCGAGCCGTGATATTGCCCCGGCTTCAGATGGGCGTACTGTGGCGCCGTGTTGTCGAGGATTTGGATTTCCATCCCTTTATACGCGGCGTCGCCTTCGAGAGGCGCGCGAATTCCGATGCCGTTGTTGGCACCCGGGGTCAGTCGAAATTCGAAGCGGAAGATAAAGTTGGAATACTCTTTCTTGGTAAAGAGATTTCCGCCGCCGTCCGCCGGGCAAACTAGGAGGCCGTCTTTAACCACATAGCCCGGCCCCTTACCGCCCACCAGCGTCCAGCCGTCTAGCGTCTTGCCATCGAAGAGTCTGTGGAAACCCTGCTCGGCGTAGAGAGAACCCGCTACGCACAGGAAAAGGGAGACTACCATAACAACTTTCAACACTCGTTCTTTTCTCATGCCTGAGTCTATAGCACAGTTTGTCGCGCGAGTACAACCGCCAGCCTGGCCTTCCTGTTTTGACACAGAGAGACTCAGCGGCTAAAGCCTCCACCCTTATTGCAGGCGATTGCGGCACGAGGGGGAACCGCATAGTACTGCGACGGAGGCTTATGCCATCAGGATCTGAGAGGCACAGCCTCGACCCGGGTTTTCGTGCCGCCCCTTACGGCCTCTTCAGTGGGATGATCACCGAAGGCAGAATCTTTGCAGCGTCAGGTCCGCGCTGGGTGCCAGGGCGGATGTACGCGCGCAAAGAAAGACTGAGGCGTGGGCAGGTGGCCGGGTCGCCGGTACAGGCCGGAATCATGTCCGTTGAAATTGAGAAGCATTGGCCGTTCGTCAGCGAGCCGAGGCCTTTGCAGTCGCGGGTGAAATAGTAAACAAAAAACTGCTGAGCATTTGTAATGTCCGGGGCAAACTCAAGTGCGGTGCCAAACAGCAATTTATTGGACACATCGCCGACGCCCTCAAACAGGTAGGAGTTATTGATACCAATGCTTACGTAGGTTGCGTTGGTGGTCTCAGTGCTGAGTGGGCCGATCATGGCATAAACCTCTCCCTCATCCAGGGAAAGTTTCGGCGACATCTCATAGATCGTGTCCTGGGT
>JAJXZM010000169.1 GCA_021780055.1 Acidobacteriota bacterium | reverse complement strand
ACGGCGAGAGCGGGCAAGGGGTTTACCGCCAGCAAGGCGGGTTGCGGTGGGACCGCAATAACGCGCCCACCGTGATTGCAATTGCTCCTGGTTTAGAATGACCTCAAAAGGATTGGGATGAAACTATGAAAATCATTGACACGCACCAGCACCTCTGGGACCTCGATTTGTTCACTTACTCCTGGCTTGAACGCGTTCCTTCGCTGCGAAGGAGTTTCCGCATGGAGGACTATCTAAGAGCAGGCGAAGGGCTACACATTGAGAAATCCGTCCACCTGGAAGCCGACGTTGATGAAGCTTACATGCTGGACGAAACGCGGCACATCCTGGCGCTGTCTGAGCAGGACAATCCGCTGGAGGGAGTGGTGGCCTGCGCGAGGCCGGAAAAGGAGCATTTTGCAGATTATCTGGACCAGATTGCCGGCCATCCAAAACTGAAGGGCGTCCGGAGAGTGCTGCATACCGAGCCGGATGACGTTGCGCAATCACGCCTCTTTGCTGAGAATGTCCGGTTGCTTGCAGCATATGGCCTTTCATTTGACATCTGTGTGCTCGCGCGTCAGTTGCCCATCGCCATACGCCTGATTAAGAATTGCCCGAAGGTTTCCTTTGTCCTCGACCACTGCGGCAACCCTGAGGTGAAAGGGCAGGTGTTCGATCCTTGGCGCGAGCATATTCAGGAAGCGTCAAAACTCCCCAACGTAGTCTGCAAGGTGTCCGGGATACTGGCCAACGCGGACCTGGAAAAGTGGACGCCCGAAGATCTTCGCCCCTACGTTGACCATGTGATTGAGTGCTTCGGGTGGGACCGCGTCATGTTTGGCAGTGACTGGCCCGTGTGCACGCTGGCGGCTCCTTTGAAAAAATGGGTGGAGGCACTTGCGATGTTAACGCGCGACGCGGGCGAAGAGAAACAACGGAAACTCTTCTACGAAAACGCCGCCAGAGTTTACCGCCTGGATTAGCTTGCAGGATTTTCAAGTTGCGGGAATCTGCAGAGTTTAATGGCGTGAATCTGCGAACGGGCCATGCCGCGTCTTGCCACGCTCATTTCTCGACGCACATTGCCGTTTGCTTTCAGTCAGTGTGGAATACTTCTTCCATGTTGGCCCACCATTCGCCTTTTTGCCGCGTCGCAATCGGTTGCTGCATGGGTCCCATAATGGCCCACCACTCCTGGGTCTTGGGGTCAGCGGCCATCCTGGCCATATCAGCCTCGAAGTTATCCCCAACGTATTCGAAATAGGCATAGAGCGTATCGTCTTTCAAAAAGATCGAATAATTCCGGATGTTGCACTCGTGGATCATGCTGAGCACTTCCGGCCAAACGTTGGCATGATAGCGAACGTAATCTTCCTTTGCCCCGGGCTGCAGTCGAATGATCTGTCCGTATCGTTTCACGGTTCCTCCTCTTGACTCTGATTACTCTTGAATTCGATCGGCTTGCGGATTTAACCAGCCTGGCGCAATCCTCGAATAGTATGTCATAGCAGCGTCCGTCTGTGCGGATTGAGGGATAAGTGACCCCCCGTAGCGTATTCTCGGGATTTCAATCGGAACTGCGAGGAACCCTGCGACAACGTCAGAGCAGGGCCTTATACTTTGGCAGGCTCGTTCGAAGAGAGCGGGACCGGCTCAGAAGAAGGGCTCGCGGGTTTTGATCTGGGGTCAACCTTCCAGAACGACAGCAGGCGGAGTGACCAGTTCTCCAGGATGTCCCTGGCGGTGGTGCTGCCGGTCTTTTCGGCGTGGGCCGTCACAAGCTGGCGGAGCATGTGGGAATCGACGGGCTCAATCACGCGCTCGATCTTGACAAGTTCGGGATTGTAACGCTGCTCGAAGCGGCCGGCAGAATCGAAAACGAAAGCGACTCCATTGGTCATGCCGGCGCCGAAATTTCTTCCGGTCTCTCCCAGAATCACCACCATGCCTCCTGTCATGTACTCGCAGGCATGGTCACCGGTGCCTTCAACAACAGCGGTTGCGCCACTGTTGCGGACGGCAAAGCGTTCTCCGGCGCGCCCGGCGGCAAACAGTTTCCCGGCTGTGGCACCATAAAGCACGGCGTTGCCCATAATCACATTTTCACGGGACAGGAAAACCGACTCTTTCGGAGGCCGGATAATGACTTCACCCCCGCCCAATCCTTTGCCCACGTAATCGTTTGCATCGCCGTCGAGAATCAGGCGCAAGCCTTCGGTAAGGAAAGCTCCAAAGCTTTGTCCGGCGCTCCCGCTGAAACGGAACTCCGCGGTCTGGTCCTTCATGCCGCGGTTGCCGTAGCGGAGGGCAATGGCATTCGCCGCGCGCGCGCCGATGGTCCGGTTTGTGTTCTGAATCTTGTATTCGCGAACAATCGAGATGTTCTGGTCAAGCGCCTGCTTCACATCCTCGACCATTCGCAGAGCCAGCGGGTCAAGGGTGCGCGCGGGTGTGCGAGCGCGAACGCCGGATCTCATCTCAGGATCGGGCTGATGAAGCAGTGGACGGAGATCGAACTGGCCGCGCCGTCCCGGAATCTTATGCCCGCTGGGAACCAGCAGGTCCGTACGTCCCACAATCTCTTCAAGAGAGCGGAAGCCAAGCTGCGCAAGAATTTCACGAACGCTCTCGGCCACATGCCGCATGTAGTTCACCAGGCGTTCCGGCTCATTCGGAAATTTCTTCCGAAGGTCATCGCGCTGCGTCGCCACGCCCACCGGGCACGTGTTCAGGTGGCACTGCCGGGCCATCACGCAGCCAAGCGCCACCAGCGCTGAGGTGCCGAATCCGTATTCGTCGGCACCCAGGATGGCAGCCATCACGACATCCCGACCCGTCTTCATGCCGCCATCGGCGCGCAACCGCACGCGGCCTCTCAGTCCGTTGGCCACCAGGCTCTGGTGGGCTTCCGCCAGCCCCATTTCCCAGGGCGAACCGGTATTCTTCACTGAAATCAGCGGTGAAGCTCCTGTTCCGCCGTCGTGGCCGCTGATCAGCACAACGTCCGCATTCGCTTTGGCCACGCCTGACGCCACAGTCCCCACGCCGGCCTGCGACACCAGCTTGACGGCGATAGTGGCGCTGGGATTGATTTCTCTCAGGTCGTAAATCAGTTGCGCCAGGTCTTCAATGGAATAAATATCATGATGCGGAGGCGGCGAGATCAGCGAGATGCCTTCCACAGCGCGCCGCACCCGCGCGATCATCGGTGTCACCTTGTGCGACGGCAGCTGGCCTCCTTCGCCGGGCTTTGAGCCCTGGGCCATC
>JAJXZM010000389.1 GCA_021780055.1 Acidobacteriota bacterium | reverse complement strand
GCCGCCGGAAATAAAGCAGCAACCCGCCCGATCGCACAAAATCGCTGCTCCAGCAATCGACTTTTTCTAAGTAGGCCCATTTTTCATCAGCCTGCTAGGACGCCTGATCGGCTTAAGCGAGGCATGTCTGCTGTCATTGCGATCCGCCGACCGCTCAAATTCGGCAGCGGCTGGCATACCGTTGCCAACTGCCGAGGGGGCAATCTTCGTGGCTTTCCTGCGCACTGTCTTGGTGTCCGTGCGGTACCCCGCTGCCAGTTTGGTGTTGTTTTCCTGCGGCGTCAGTGGTATACAAGCGGGGAATCATTAGGTAGGTTCGGGCAGGGTAACACGCATTCAGCATAGAGTTGTTGGCAAGCCCGGCGGTTGTCGAGTTCTGTTCAGAGGGGACAACTGGTCCCTCAGCCTTCCCGTTTTGGGCTGCTCAACCCGGGCCGTATAATCAGTCTGGATCAGAGTTGACAAACACGACAGGAGGAGCAGAAATGTCTCAAGAATCGCAGCAGCCGGACGTCAGCCGGCGGGAATTTCTGAAAACTGGCGCCAAAGCCGGCGCCGCCGGGCTCACTGCCTTCAGCGGGATCACCTTCATTACCAACCCCGAGCGCGTGTTCGGCGCTAATGACCGCGTTAATGTGGCAGTGTGCGGCCTGAGAGGGCGGGGATGGGATCACATCCGCTCCTTTGCGCGGCTCTCGAATGCCAATGTCGCAGCGCTTTGCGACGTGGACGAGAATGTGCTCGACCGCCGGCTGGCCGATACCGAAAAGCTGGGGCATCCGCGCCCCAAGCGTTTTATCGATTCCCGCAAGGTGATGGATGACAAATCCATTGACGCCGTCTCCGTCGCCACACCCGATCATTGGCATTCATTGATTGGCATCTACGCCTGCCAGGCAGGAAAAGATGCTTATGTCGAAAAGCCCGTTTCGCATGCCTGGTATGATGGTCATCAGCTTGTGAAGGCCGCTGACAAATACAACCGGGTTGTGCAGATGGGGGCGCAGAGCCGTTCCAACTCGGCCATCCAGGAAGCCATCAAGCACATGCGCGACGGCTTGATCGGCGACGTTTATCTTGCCCGCGGCCTCTGCTACAAGTGGCGGGATACCATCGGCTATACGCCGGTTTCGCCCGTGCCGGCCGGCGTGCACTACGATCTGTGGCTGGGCCCGGCGCCCGAGCACGATTTTACCAAGAACCGCTTCCATTACAACTGGCACTGGTTCTGGGATTACGGAAGTGGGGACCTCGGCAACCAGGGTATCCATGAAGTGGACATTTGCCGCTGGGGCTTGGGCCTCGACTACCCGACAAAGATCTCCGCGATCGGCAGCAAGGTCATGTTCAAGGATGACCAGCAGACGCCTAACGTCCTGAACTGCGCTTACGAATTCAAGGCGCCTGACGGCTCAACAAAAATGATGGAGTTTGAAGTCCGCGGATGGGAGACCAACCACGAGGCAGGCATCGGTGGCGGTGGCTTCAAGAGCGGCGGCGTGCCGGCAGCTGGCCTCGGTGGTGGACACCAACGGAAGCGCGCTCCGGACACCATCGGAAACATTTTCTACGGTTCCAAAGGTTATCTGGCCATCCAGGGCTACGATTCGTATAAGACATGGCTGGGTCCGGACCAGGAACCAGGACCCCATGCAAACGGCCAGGGGGACCACTTCGCCAACTTCATTGACGCGGTGATCGCGCACAACAAGCAGGACCTGAATGCTCCGGTTGAGGAAGGCCACAAGTCCACGCTGCTGGTGAACCTGGCTAACGTTTCCTATCGGCTGGGCCGCACCATCAACTTCGACGGCGCGACGGAAAGCATCATCGGCGACGAGGAAGCCAGCAAGATGCTCCACGGAACGTTCCGCGCACCGTTCACCGTGCCCGAGATCGCGTAGCAGAATCAGCAAGCAGGGCGGCGCAAACATCGCATGGTTCGCGATGTATGCGGACACTCAGCTAGACTTCAGGTTTGTAGCGCAGTGTTCGCTTTCTAACGCTGCGGGTTTTGCCGCAGTCATGGGCAAGGGCCGCAGGGGTGAAAGATGGATCCTGCGCTACAGGCGCTTTTGGAAAGATCATTCTCGGATGGAGGCGGCGCTATGGCCAACCGTGTCAACCGAAGAGATTTTCTCAGGAACTCAGCCGCGGGGGCGTCGGCACTTGCGGCAGGGTTGGGCGGGGCCACGGGGCTGGCCGCCGGCGCACAGCAAGCCGAAAACGGTAAGAAGGGAACTCCATCCAACCAGATCGGGCGGCCGGTGCGGGTGGTGAGCGTTGGCTTCCACGCCGGGCGGCCGCTGAACGAAATTGTTGAACTCGTGGACGAGCAGGGAGCCCAGGGAGCGGACATCATCGCCATCCCTGAAACCTGCCGCGGCCTGAACAAAACCACGCGCGAGCCGCTTGACGGCCCCACGGTCACGGCCATGTCGCGCTTGGCCCGCAAACACCGTACTTACATCGTGTGCCCCATCGACCGCCAGCACGGCGATCAGCATTCCAACTCCGCTGTCCTGCTCGACCGCGCCGGCAAAGTGGTCTGCATTTACGACAAGATTTTTCCTGTCTGGCAGCAGGAGTGCGTACCGCTCGACGTGGTTCCCGGCAAAGAGGTCAAGGTTTACGACGCGGATTTCGGCCGCATCGGTTTCGCCATCTGTTTTGACGTGAACTGGGCGCCCATCTGGAAGCGCCTCTCGGACCACGGTGCTGAACTGGTGATCTGGCCCAGTGCCTACTCGGCGGGCCGCTCGCTGCAGGCGCAGGCGATTGCCTACAACTATTACGTTGTGAGCTCCACCTGGGTCCCCGACTGTCATGTCTTTGACATTGACGGCGAGAAGTTGATCCACGACGCGCACAACCGCGACGCCAAAACCAACATCACGCGCGTCACTCTGGATCTCGACCGCTGCATATTCCACCAGGATCTCAACGTGCCCGATAAGCTCAAAAAGCTGCTTGCCGAACGCGGCGAAGACGTCGAGCAGGAAAAGTGGTTGCCACTGGAAGGGTGGTTTGTGCTGAAGGCCAAGCGTCCCGGAGTAAGCGCCCGCAAGTTGGCCCGCGAATACGGCCTGGAAGGGTTGCGCCACTACATCAATCGCAGCCAGTGCGAGATTGACAAATGCCGCGGCTGGGAATTTGCCTGATGTGCCCGCGCCAACCTGAAGCAGAAAGGCGATGACGCCTCATGTGTGAGATATGCAGATCAATGCTGGCTGCCGAGCACACGGAACAACCCG
>JAJXZM010000385.1 GCA_021780055.1 Acidobacteriota bacterium | reverse complement strand
ACCGACACAAATACCTCCGGCCATGATCCAGAAACAGGAAAGGCCCGGGAAGACGATTCTCGACCTGCCGAGCCTGCTTCGCCCATCCAACAGTCGACGCCCAAATCCTTTTTGAAGGATCTTGGGGGGGCCTGGGGGAAAACGACAATCTTTCTGCTGGCCATTGGGATTCCAGGCCTGTGGCTCGGGTATAGGACGGGGGTGACTGCCGTCGCCGCAACGATGGGACGATCCGCCGACCCCGCTGAGCTTCTGAAGGCCGTGACACTCGATCCCTCAAATCCGGACCTTCATTATCGTCTGGGGGTGGCCTACTGCTACTCGCTCGATGATCCTCAACCCGACAAGGGATTGAGCGAACTGCGGCGAGCCACGGAACTCGACCCGATGCAGCCCGTTTATTGGTCCGCACTGGCCTCGGCGTGCGAATCGCTTGGCGACGCGGCCTGTGCCGACCATGCTACCGAGCGCACGCTGCGGCTGGCTCCCATGATCCCGCGCTATCGGTGGGACGCAGCCAATCGTGATCTGGCTGATGGAAATTCCGCGGCCGCGTTGGCCCAGTTCCGGAAATTGCTGGAGCTTGACCCGGGCTACGCGCCGGAATCTTTCCGGTTGTCCTTGCGTCTTGATGAAGATCCGTTGAGTGTCTATCAGAAGCTTCTTGCAGGCCAGAAGGACCCTCGGCTGGACTTTGCCTATGTCGATTACCTCTCCGCACACGGTCAGGGGCAGCAGGCCTACCCCGTGTGGCAGGCATCGATTGACCACCATCCACATGTCCCTTTCACTCAGGCTGATCCCTATCTCGAATGGCTTCTTCAACAGGGCGAGGATCAGATGGCGGTCAACGCCTGGCAGGAACTGGAGCAGCATGGAATCATCAGCAAGTCTTCCGCCGACGCGCCGGGCAACCTGGTTTTTAACAGCGGCTTTGAACAGCCACTTCTGAACGCGGGGTTCGGCTGGCGCGTTCAGCCGGAGCCTTATACGAGAGTTCGTCTGGACGAGGCGGGAAACTATCAGGGACGCAGCTCGCTGCGGGTGGACTTTACGGTCAGCCGAAACGGGGATGACGAACCGGTGTACGAAATTATTCCGGTCCAGCCCAATCATGCTTATGCTCTTCAGGCCTATGCCCGGTCGGCGAATATTACCTCGGACAGCGGGCCCCGCTTGCGGGTGGTTGATCCGGTCTGCCCCTCCTGCCTTGATGCTTCGACCCAAGGCACGGTGGGTACCACCAACTGGCACCGTGTGAGTGCGAACTTTTCGACGGGCCCCACCACCCGCCTGGTGCGCGTCTCGGTCTGGCGGCCGCGCGGTCTGAACTTTCCTTCTGCGATCAGTGGAACATTCTGGCTGGACGCGGTCTCACTGGAGGATGTGACACCGGCAAATCAGGAGGCCGCTCAGAAGTGATCACCTCACTCCTGCGTGCTTCGGCCAGCAAAACAGAAACCCTGCCTGCTTCATTGAGTAAGATCGCGAAGGCAGCATCGGCAGAGAGCCGGTGGTTTTCCTCGGCGCGGATTCTTCTGGTAGCGACCTTGCTCCTGGCTCCCTTGGCATTCGGGGCCGTACAGACGTGGGCGTGGGCCTCACTTTACGTTCTAGTTTTTTTGTCGGTTCTTCTGTGGGGGATGGGCAGCGTGCAGCGGGGATCGATCAGAATCGTCTGGTCCCCGCTTTATTGGCCTGCCGTGCTGTTCCTCCTATTGGGGTCGATTCAATATTTCGGGCACTTCGCGGCGGATGCTTACGGCTGCCGGGAAGCTCTGGTCAAGCTGGTGACGGACCTGCTCTTCTTCTTCGTCGCCGGCCAGCTCTTCACGGATTGTCCCCCAAGAACATGGCGAACGTTCGGTCTGATCGTCACGGCCTATGCCTTCCTGATGGGACTCTTTGCCATCCTGCAGTTTTTTTCGAGCCACGGGCTTATCTACTGGGTGGTCAGGTCTCCGGGTGCCACGTTCGGCCCCTATGTGAATCACAACGACTACGCAGGACTGATGGAGATGCTGATTCCCATCGCGGCCGCCTATGTTCTTTCACGCTTACAGAGCAACCGGCATGAAGTGCTTCTGGCTTTGGCACTCTGCGTTCCCGTGGGCTCCTTGCTGTTGTCGGCTTCACGTGGAGGGTTTGTTTCACTGCTGGGGGAGACGGTGATTCTTACCGCCGTCCTGTGCGGACGAAGCCCGGCACATCGCCCGGCCAGTCCCGTGCTGATCGTTGCCCTGGGGGTGATCACCGCCGCACTGTTCTTCTTCTGGATGGCGCCCCGCAACGTTTCACGGCGGCTGGCGACGGTAGCCAATGCCTTCAATGCGCCGGAAGTGACCTACGGTGACCGGATGCATGTGGCTTATGATTCCCTGCGTATCTTCCGCGCTCATCCGGTCCTCGGGACGGGGCTGGGCAGCTTTGTCTCCGTTTTTCCAGCTTACCAGAGTTTCCCGACCGATCAGATTTACGATTATGCCCACAACGATTATGCTCAGGCGCTGGCCGAAACTGGCATCCTCGGAGGGCTGATCATTCTGGGGGCGCTGATCTGGTTTTTCCGCCTGGCATTCAGAAACTTGCGCAAGCGCCTGGCGACGGAGGCGGGCTGGATCCAGATGGGGGCCGCACTGGGGGTGTGCGGATTGCTGATTCATAGCTTCGTCGATTTCAACCTTCACATTCCCGCCAATGCGGCTTGGTTTGCGGTGTGTCTTGCTCTTAGCACAATTAGACCCCGAGAAGATGAGGAATGGGTAGCTCCGAATGCCTGATCTTTTGGGCGCCATCGCAGGAGGCAACGCATGAAAGGCGTCATCCTCGCCGGAGGGAAGGGCTCGCGTCTCCATCCCCTGACCAAGATTACCAACAAACATCTGCTCCCTGTGTACAACGAACCCATGATCTATTACCCGATCCGGACGCTCATCAATGCCGGCATCAACGAGATTTTGTTGGTTACGGGAGGTGGCAACTCCGGCGATTTCCTTCGCCTGCTGAGCAACGGAAAGGAATTCGGCCTCCGCCACCTCAACTACACCTACCAGGAAGGCGAAGGCGGGATCGCCGCGGCCCTCAAACTGGCTGAATATTTCGCTGACAACGAGAAGATCTGCGTCATCCTGGGAGACAACATCATCGAGGGGAACATCCTTGAGGCTGCCGAGCGCTTTCGGAGCCAGCCGAAGGGGGCCCACATCATCCTGAAGGAAACGCCCAACCCCGAGCGCTTCGGCGTCCCGGTCTTCG
>JAJXZM010000155.1 GCA_021780055.1 Acidobacteriota bacterium | reverse complement strand
GCAGATTCAATGTGACGGCGAAGGGCGGAGTGGTGAGACGCACGTTCTTCGATTCCCGCATCGCGCAGCCCTTTCTGGTGCTGCTGGTCTTCAACTTTGCCGGCCTTCTGGTGGCGATTCCGCGTTTCTTCATCTGGGACCGCGACCGCCCCGGCACGGTGCTGATGAATGTACTATGGTGCCTGTTTAATGTGGTCATCCTGGGCGTTTGCACGGCGGTGGCGCGCGAGCTTCGCCAGTTGCGCACCACGGTGCGCATCAAAGTCGTGACGCCGCTCGCCGTCAAATTCCCGGATGGCCGATCGATCGCGGCAGAAACCATGGATATTTCCAGTGGCGGCGCAGGCATCCGGCTCCAGGAGGCCTTCGATGCGATGCCTCAGACGCAGGTCGCTCTGGCGTTTCCCGCGCCCGCGGCGGCCATCGACCTGCCCGCTTCGGTTGTTTCTTCGGAGGGTTCGGTGTTACGCGTTTGTTTTGAAAATCTGACCATCGAGGAGCAGGAAGTGCTGACCGTCGCTCTTTATTCGCGCGCCGATTCCTGGCTGGGTTGGGGTGAGAGCCGCGAGAGCGACAACGTGCTGCGCAGTCTGGGCCGCATCTTCCAGATCTCCCTGCGCGGGATGTGGGTCACTTTCAGCAGTATTTTCACGGGCGATACCGCGGGGCGCAAGTCTGGGCCGCTCTCGATCGCCCGCTCGTCGCTGTTTTTTTTGCTGATGGCGCTGCTGGCCGTCGGCAGCCAACAGGCCCTTGCGCAATTGCATCGCCCCGCGAGTGCGCAGCAGAATGCAGCCACCGACATCAACGCTCCCGTTGCACCGGGCGAGTATCACGACCACTTCACGCTCGCCGACGCCGGCGAGTCGCAACTCGAACTGCGCAGCATCGATACGCAGCACAATATCTACTTCACGCTGCCCGAGACGCATGTTGTCGGCGCCGCGAAGATGCATGTGTATTACTCCTTTTCGCCCGGCCTGCTTCCGCAGTTGAGCCACTTGAAGCTCATCCTGAACGGAACGCTCTTTGCGACCATTGTGCCCACGCCGGGGCAGAACGGCGGCTCCGACGGCCGCGAGGCCGAGGCTGAGTTCACGATTCCTACCGAACTGCTGGTGCATAACAATACGCTCACGATCGAGTTCATTGGTCATTACACAATGGTCTGCGAGGATCCGGCCAATACCACGCTCTGGGCGCGTGTCCACCGCAACTCCTACATCGATATCCGCGGCACGCTGCTGCACCTGGCCGACGACCTGAAGCATCTTCCCGAGCCGTTTGTCGATCCGTCTGTCATCCAGCCGTTCAGTGTCGCAGTCATGTTTCCGAGCGCGCCTTCTAACAAAGCCGTACAGGCGGCCGGCATTGTCACCAGCTACTTCGGCATGGTTTCGGAGAATCGCCCCGTCCGTTTCCCGGTACACTTCGGAGCCATTCCAGCCGGAAACGTCATCGTTGTCGCCGAGAATCCATCAAGTCTGCCCGCGGGCTTGAATTTCTCCGCCGTCGACGGACCCACCGTGGCCATGCGTGACAACCCCAACGATCCCTTCGGCAAGATTCTCATCTTGACGGGTAATAGCGCGGACGATCTGGTGAAAGCCGCCCAGGCCGTAGCCCTGCACAGCGACATGCTCGACGGCGGGCAGGCCACGATCTCCAACCCGGGACTGCCCAACAAGCAGGCTCCGGATGCTGCTCCACGCTGGGCGCGCACCGACCAGACCGTCGCGTTGTGGAATTACGCCTCGGCCGAGCTGCTGCAGGGCGACGGCACGGCGCCGCTCAACGTCTACTTCCGCATCCCGCCCGACATTTATTACGGCAGCGAAGGGCCAAACGCCAGACTCCACGTCGTCTATCGCTACAACTCCGTTCCCATCGGGCCAATCTCCAGCATGCAAGTGCGCGTCAACGACGCGTTCCTGGGATCCATTCCGCTGATTCCGGGGCAGGAAACCTCGCGCACCATGCAGACCGACGTGCCGGTCCCGGTCGTGAACCTGCGTCCTTTCTCCAACTCGCTGTCCTTCGATTTCACCTTCCAACTGCTCAGGAAACAGGGTTGCGAGGATACGACGCCCATTAACCTTCAGGGTGCGGTCCTGCGCGATTCGTACCTGGATCTGCGTCATTATCCCCACTGGGCGGCGATGCCGAATCTGGAAATCTTCGCCAACGCCGGCTTCCCGTTCACGCGCGAGGCCGACCTGAGCGAAACCACGGCGGTCCTGCCGTCCACGCCAACCGAGCAGGAGATCGAAACCTTCCTGACACTGATGGGACACTTCGGCCGCCAGACTGGGTTTCCCGGCCTGCGTGTGACAGTGGCCGGCCCTGAGGCGCTTCACGCGGACGCGAACACCGACTTCCTTGTCATCGGCTCCGCAAGCGACCAGCCCGGCTTCGACAAACTCGGAACGAACCTTCCCGTTTCCCTCGGCAGCGGCCAGATTCAGGTGCGGGATACGCAGGGCTTCTTTGTCCGCCTGCTGCACCACGCCTGGTGGAAGCTCGAAGACAACGAGCACAGGGAGTCCGGCCTGTTGATCGCCGGAGGCACTCCCGACGCCATCATCGAGGGCATCGAATCGCCCTACGGCCTAGCCCAAAACCGCAGCATTGTCGCCATTCACCTCAGGGACGGCGCCAGCTTCGAACCCTTCATGGACAGCTTCCTCGAAGTGCAGCAGTCCAGCGACATCTCGGGTTCTGTCGCGGTTTTCCACGGCTCGCACTTCCAGTCCTTCCGCATTGGCGCCACGGTCTATCATGTGGGTGTACTGCCTTGGTGGACACGGTTGATGTTGTGGTTCACTCAGGTGCCATGGCTCGCGGCCCTGGTGGTCATTGTTCTGGCCTTCCTGGTCGCCATCTGGATACGGCAATGGCTGCGTATCAAGGCCAGAAGACGCCTGACGATGATGGAAGACTAGAGATAAACAGCGGGGTTCGCGGAGTCAGGTTGGTGGGTGACCGCGACTCCGTCTCGCGCCGGGATTTTCCGCTATCTTCGCCCATGAGGGACGTTCGATGAAATGCGAGACTGAACCTCGCTGCGCAACACCACGCGAACCTCGATAACTCCGCCAGCAACGCTAACTCCGCTTTTTTCTGGAGACACTTGCGATGGGCCTTTGGAAATCCCGGCGAGGGAAGCGGTTCCTGCTGATCGTGGCCTTGTTCATGTTTTCCATGGCGGGCGGCTGCAAGGACGGCCCGTGGCAACTCTGGAACTCCTATGCGAACCGCTTTATCGA
>JAJXZM010000177.1 GCA_021780055.1 Acidobacteriota bacterium | reverse complement strand
CAGTTCCGCAACGCTTCCGACACCGAAGTCATTCTGCATCTCTACGAAGAGCACGGGCCCGGCCTGCTGGAACACTTGCGCGGGATGTTTGCCTTCGCGCTGTGGGACCGCCACACCCGCCGCCTGATGCTGGCGCGAGACCGCATCGGCATCAAGCCGCTCTACTATCTGGCCGAACCCGGCCGGCTGGCCTTCGCTTCGGAGTTGCGCGCGCTGCGCCAGCTTGCCACGCGGCCGCTCGAAATCGATACGCAATCCGTGTACGACTTTTTCGGTTTTCGTTACGTGCCCGCGCCCAACACCTTTTATCGAGGCGTCAGCAAACTGCTGCCCGGCCACTTCATGATTGTTGACGCGAACGGCATTCGCCAGGAGCGCTACTGGGACCTGCCGGGCGAAGATGAGACGCCGCTGGCCGCCGAGGATTACGCGGCCCAGGTGCTCGAGACGCTGCGCGAGTCCGTGCGGTTGCGCCTGGTTTCCGATGTTCCGCTGGGAGTCTTCCTGAGCGGCGGCGTCGATTCGACGGCCATCGTGGCTATGATGTCGGACCTGGGCGTGAGCCCGCTGCGGACGTTTTCCGTCGGCTTTGAAGAAAAGGAATTCAGTGAATTGCCCTACGCGCGGCGGGTGGCGGCGCGCTTTGCCACCGAGCACACGGAAGTGGTGCTGCGTTCGCGTGACCTCGCGGATGAGCTTTCGCGCCTGATCGCTTTCCGTGACGAGCCCGTGGCCGAGCCTACCGACGTGGCCCTCTATCGCATGTCGCGGAAGGCCGCCGAAACCGTCAAGGTGGTGCTGGCGGGCGAGGGCAGCGACGAGCTTTTCGCCGGTTATCCCAAGTATGCCGCCGACCGGCTGGCCGGGCTGGTCTCAGCCTTGCCGCCGGAGGTGACGGGCGCCATTGTGCGATGGCTGCCTTACCGCCAGCGGCGCGTGAAGCTGGCGCTTGAAGCTCTCTCAATTCCGGATGAGGCGGAACGCTCGGCCACCTGGTTCGCGTCATTTTCCCGGCAGGAGCGCGAGGCGCTGTTCTCGCCGGACTTTCTGAAGCAGGTGGACGTGGCGCACCCGGCGCGCGTCTTTGCGCAATACCTCGAGCAGGTGCGCGACCGGCCGCCGCTGAAGCGAATGCTCTACGCCGATCTCAAAATCTGGCTGCCCGACAATCTGCTGTTGCGCGGCGACCAGATGACCATGGCCGCTTCGATTGAAGAGCGCGTGCCGTTCCTCGACCACAAGCTGGTGGAGCTTGCGGCGCGCATTCCCGTGCGACTGCTCACACAGGGCTTCCGCACCAAGGTGCTGCTGCGCCAGGCGCTGCGGCCCTATCTTCCCGATGAAACATTGCGGCGGCGCAAGGTGGGATTCACCGTGCCCGTCGGGTTGTGGTTCCGGAAGACGCTCAATTCGTTTGTGGCGGATTTGCTCCTCTCGCACGATGCGCGATCGCGCGATTATTTCAACGCGACGAACATGGAAAACTTTGTGCGCGAACACTTCGACGGCGTGCGCGACCGGCAAAAGCAGATCTGGGCGCTGGTGAATTTTGAACTTTGGATGAAAGGAATAGCGAATCGTGAGTAGCGAGTTGCGAATAGGGGAACAGTGAACAACAGCAATCGTGGAACGAATACTTCCTCTGCCGGACCGCCCGCGGAGAAGGCAACCATCAAGTCTTACCGAGATTTGGAGGTCTGGCAGCAAGCTATGGATGTGGCGGTTGAATGTTACAAGCTGACGCAACGATTTCCCAGGACGGAGATGTTCGGTATTGTTTCCCAAATCCGCCGTTCCGCCTCTTCGGTTCCTGCCAACATTGCCGAGGGCCATGGCCGGGAGGGTCGCGCGCACTTCGTCCAATTTCTCAGAGTGGCTCAAGGCTCGTTGAAAGAGCTGGAGACGCATTTGCTTTTGTCGGCCCGGGTCGGGTTCCTGCAGGACAAGGAAAGTGACCCGATCCTCCGGCGCTGCGCGGATGTCGGGAAAATGCTCCGGGGATTGATACGTGCGCTGGAAGCCCGCACAGGTCAGCGTTAGGCGGGGCTCGGCAGAATGCGCCCCTATTCGCTATTCGCAACTCGCTATTCGCTAAAGTATGAACAAACCTACCGCCACCGGCGTTTGCATCATTATTGAAAACCTGACCGTGCCTGTTGATCGGCGCATGTGGCAGGAAGCGCGAGCGCTGGCTGAGGCGGGCTATCGCGTGTCGGTCGTGTGCCCCAAGGGCCGCCGGTTTAAGCAGACCTACGAGCTGCGCGAAGGCATTGAAATCTACCGGCACAAATTGTGGGAGGCTTCGGGACCGTTCGGGTACTTCCTGGAATATGCCATCGCGCTGGCGGCGGAGTTTCGTCTCGTGCTCAAGGCTTACCGCCGGACTCGCTTTCGTATTATTCATGCCGCCAACCCGCCGGATACCATTTTTCTGATCGCGCTGTTCTTCAAATTGTTTGGCGTGCGGTTCATCTTTGACCACCACGACCTGAACCCCGAACTCTTTGAGGCCAAGTTCGGACGCCGCGGCCTGGTCTATCGCCTGTTGTGCCTGGCGGAGCGCTGGACGTACCACGCGGCAACCGTCTCGATTGCCACTAATGAGTCCTACCGCGAAATCGCCCTCAGCCGCGGCGGCATGCGACCGGACCGCGCGTTCATCGTGCGAAGCTGTCCCGATTTGAGAAATGTCCGCATCGGGCCGCCGCATCTCGAACTGAAACGCGGCAAACGGTTTTTGGTGGTTTACGTGGGCGTGATGGGTGCGCAGGACGGGCTCGACCTCCTGCTGGAATCGATCCGCTGGATTGTGCAGGACGCCGGGCGCGATGACATTGCCTTTGCGCTGATCGGCAGGGGGCCCGAGACGCAGAAGCTGAAAGCCTGGGCCGCGGAAAAGGGTCTCGATTCCTGCGTCACGTTCACAGGCCGCGTGCCGGACGACGAAATGTGGGCTTACCTCTCCACCGCCGACCTGGGCGTTGCGCCCGATCCTAAAAACCCCATGAACGACAAGTCCACCATGAACAAGATTCTCGAATACATGGCGATCGGCCTGCCGGTGGTTCTTTACGACTTGACCGAAGGCCGCCGCTCGGCGGACGATGCCGCGCTCTACGCCCAGCCTAACGATCCCAAAAATTTTGCGCGGCAGATGCTTACTCTGCTCGATTCTGAAGAACTGCGGCGCACCCTTGGCACCCGCGGCCGCAAGCGAATCGAAGAAAGCCTGAACTGGGACGCCGAAAAACGCGAATTGCTCAAGGCGTATGAGACGGCGCTGGGCGACGGGCAGTAACCCCCACAGCCCTCTGATGACTACGGGCACCGAGACGTCACCCCGCTGACCGGAGCGAGAGCGATGAGCCGTTTTCCCATTCTTGAAGCATCCGTTCCCCGATTTCAGCAAAATCAGGACTTTGGGAGATGTAGGAGCGTACTTCGTTCGCAGTCTGGGAAATAGCATTGTCGATTCGTTCCAGAATCTGCCTGATTCTGGATGGCGTGCCTCCGAGGCGGGTTTCGCCGAACCTGCGAAGCTCTTTGGCGGTTGGCCAGCGGGTAGTTCCGTTAAGGGCTAGAGCCATGCTGTCTTTGGGCAGGTAGACGGACGTGGTCACAAGATCGTAGACCGGGGCCAGCCGTGCTTCGCCGAGAACATCGTCGTAAACGATCCCGAAATTCTTCAGATGTGCGTCGCCGTTGCGCAGGGCGCAATTGGCGGCAATCAAAGTGAATAGCCTCTCCATATCTTTGTTGACGTGAGTGGAATTGGCGAACTGCTGAAACCTCTTCATAATCGATGTTTCGTAGCTTCCGCGATATTTCTCGTCCGTCCTTCTGGCATTCAAAACACAGAAATCCTCGAAACCTCGGTACGTACCGTCCGGCCGGAGGTCAAAGCGGTCGATCACCAGTGCCGCACCGTCCTCAGCCAGCCGGTAAGGCGGCACCTCGAGCCCGCACTTCTGCGCCACCGCAAGGCAGAAGCGCTCATTTGTAGCGAGCTGGGGATATTCGCCTGGATCCCAGAGTTTCACAATGTGAGTGGCGCCCAGATAGCTTTGGGAAAGACGCGGCCTTGCATTGATTAGCACAGCGGATGCTTTTTCATCGCGCACAAGAATTTTAGGCTGCACGCCGCTGATGCCGGAAAAGGTGGCAAACTTATCGAGGAGGTATCGAAAAAGGTCCCCGTCGCGCCGCCGTGCCAGGATTTCGTCTACTGACTGGAATGGAACGTCCTCTTCCAGACGTTCTTTCTCACCTGTATACCGAATGCGGCCTACCTGCGAGCGGCCAACGATAGAGAGCAGGTCAAACTCGTCAAACCTGCCCGTCGCCTTCGCAAAGGCCAGGCGTAGCCTCTCGCGCAGGATGCCCTCGGGCAGGTTCATCTCAAAAATAGGATGCAGACCGAAAGGAACATCCCACGAGGGCAACCTGTGGGGCATGGTGACGGAGACGGCCCGCTCGACGGAAGTGTCCGGCAAGTACACAAAGGAGCTGCCGCGATCACCAAGCTTGTCAAGGAGGCCGGTTTCAGTGCCGTCGCTCCAAACCTTAATCATTCCGATCCTCGTTCATTTATGAGTTCGTCCAAAGTCGGCCGGTGCGTGCCTGCCTCTTGCAGATCGAGGCTGAGCCCAAGTGCCGACAAAAGTCTGGTTATCCTGGAAAAGCCCATCTCCCCGCTGCGACCGTTCTCCAGGGCGTCGAGAGTAGCTCTGCTGATGGATGCTTTTCGGGCCAGTTCGATCTGGCTCATGCCAAGTTTCTTGCGCCTTGCCGATATCTGCTCGCCGAGAGAGTTCAGAGTAATCATATGCCTAATATAATAGGCATTTCTATAAAAATCAAGCCATATGCCTAATATATTAGGCATATAAAACACTGAAAACGCCAACTGCTGAAGGCATATGAGACGGCGCTGAAAGATTAGAGACTCGTACGGCAGCGATTCTGTGCCGTGGGCCTTTTGCGGGTCTAAGGTTACAAGCAGCAGCCGCAGACCTGATAGCGCAGATCGCCGTGGTTGCGGCCTGTGGCTCCTGTTGTTATTCGGGGTGCAATGGCGAGAACGAAAAACACATGACCTCAGGATCGGAGGTCCGAGCTGCTATCTAGCTTGAACCCGTTCAGGTGTGAATCAGTGAGTCTGGGTATTTTGCCAGTTTCACAACCAACACTCTTAAGGTAAGGAGTTTCTCAATGATTCCGATTTATGAGCAAGGCGATGGCCGTGGGATCGGTCACAGCTTGGATACATTCTTAACGAGATTTGACGCGATTTGCGAACAGCACCTAAACGACCGGAGAGCACGAGCATTTGCGTTTATCTTCTATGACTTCTCAGATGCCGCGCTTCGCCAAATCCTCCATGATCAAGGAGTTTTCGCACAGCTTGACCGTCTTGCCGGAAGAAACCTGAGTTTGTTCTATCTCCACACTGGCTCACAGCAAGCAGTTATGAAGTTCAACACGGTCTTTCTTTTGAAACTAGGCGTTGAGGGGAGTGCTCAACCTCCATGCGTAGTGTTCTTCAAGATAGCTCGTGACGAAATCAACGACCTGAGGGTTATACAATTGGATCACACGAATTTGATCCATGGATTTCACGAGCTATATGGAGTGATTGAAGCTTATATCAAAGAAGATCTCAGGGCAGAATATAGGCCCCCGTCCACTCTTCTTTGGCTCAAAAATTCAAGTAAATTCATCGCTCTAGAAGTGTTCCGAGCCGCGCTGAAAAAGGCACTCAGCGTGGTAATGTGAGATCAGGTGGGCTGGGTGGCGCGTAGCGGTTTCTGCGAGATGTAGGGACATCCAGCAAGGGCCTGCGCCACCTTGGGATCTACCATATTCAAGACTGGTATTGAATATGGTAAAATGAACGGTATGGAAACAGCTCGCAAAATTACCGTTGAGGTGCCGCCGGAGCTGCTGAAGAAGGCGCAACGGGCCAGCGGCGCCGGAATCACTCAGACTGTCCGCACCGGGCTGGAACTGGTGGCGGCGTCGGAGACTTACGCTCGCCTGCGCGGGCTGCGGGGCAAAGTCCGATTCTCGCGCACATTGGCCGAGCTGAAGGCCGACCGATGATCGCGGCCGACACGAGCACCTGGATTGCCTTTTTCGAAGGCGATCGGGGGAAAGATGTCCAGTTGCTCGACAGGGCGCTCGAAGACCGGCAAGTGCTGATGGTTCCGGCTGTCCTGACCGAACTTTTAAGCGATCCCAAGCTTCCCGCCGCCGTAGCAAAGACCCTCTCCGAAGTCCCCCTGATTGAAATCGAGCCTGGCTACTGGGAGCGTGCAGGAGCGTTGCGGGCAAAGGTGCTGGACAGGCGCCGCAAGGCGCGCCTTGGCGACGCGCTGATCGCCCAGATTTGCATTGACCGGGGAATACCTCTCATTACCCGCGACCGGGATTTCCGGGCATTTGCCGAAGCCGCAGGCCTTGATCTCGTGATTGGGTAGAGGCGGATTGGCGGAACCTCTGCGGGCTTTTGGTTGTTCCAAAGGCCAAACCCAGGAGCCGCAGGCTGCAAGGGCCTGCGCTACAAAGCGATTTCGCGCCATGGGTTTTTGCGAGTCAGGATTTCATAAATTCACGGCGTAAAGGAAACACTGTGGCTTTGCTAAGGGCAGGGCCGGCCTTGGGCGGGGTGATAGCCTGCAGCCTGGGCTTGCGCTTGCGTCATGTATTTGCCTTGTTCGGTTTTTCCGTAAAACCTGGAAGCGGCGCAGTGGTAGATGTTCGTCTTGGTATTCACCCAGACCTTGGGGTTGGGTATGGCCGGTGCATCCGGCCGCTGCGCGGGATGCGATTTTGCGGTCGTCTCCTGAATGTGGGTCGCCGTTTGAATGGCACCGGGCTTGGCGACGGATTCCGGTTTTGGCGCAGGATTCTTTTCGACAGGTACGTTCTCGGAAGCGTTGGCCGCAGTGGGTGTGGCGCTGATCGTGTGGGAGTTCCGAACCCAATGCGGAATGAAGCCCAGCAGGGCCGCGAGCAACAGCGCCGCCGCACCCAGCGCCGCTCTCGGCCAAGTTAGAATGCGTGAATGGCCGACCGGGCGCTTACCGGCAAGCTGGAGTTCGTCTTCCAGGTCGGCGGCAGTTTGCTGCGCGCGCTGGTAAGCGCGTGCCGGATCCGTCTCCAGACAGCGGGCGATGACGGACCGCAGGCCTTTCGGCAGCGCCCCGACGGCAGAAGATTCCAGGATTGCCGAGGGCGGCGCGGTTCCGACCAGCACATCGAGCGCCTGGGTCGGAAACACGCCAGTCGCCATCTGGCACAGCAGGATGCCAAGCTGCTGAAGGTCCCGCCGGGCGCCCTCAGCGGGCTCAGCGGGCGAGTTGCTTTTCGAAAGGAGCCGCGCCAGGCCAAAGTCCAACACCTTGACTCGGTCATCCAGGGTGAGCATCACGTTCCGGGCCGAGACGTCCCCATGGCAAACTCCCTTGTCGTGCGCGTGCGCAAGCGCAGAGGCAATTTGCGCGCCGTAGCGCAGCGCTGCCTCGCAGGGCAATCCATGGCCCGGAATCGCCGAGTGGAGCGAGCGTCCTTCCACCAGTTCCATGGCGATGCAGACGCGGTCGTCTTCCTCCAGCACGTCAAAAACCGTGCAGATGTTGGGGTGGGCCAGGGAACCGGCGGCGCGCGCTTCGCTGATGGCGAGCGCCCAGGCTGTTTCTTCTCCCAGGATGGATGGGTCGAGTATCTTCAGCGCCACGGCCCGCTGCAGCCTGTGATCGAAGGCCCGGTAAACAACGCCGCCGCTGCCCGCTCCGATCTGCTGCTGGACCACATAATGGCCGACAATCGTACCGGGTGATAGCGATGCCTGCGCGCTCTTCCTCGATTGCATCACGGGCGTCTTCTACGACTCAATCTGGCCTCAGTCTTGTGGCCGCAACCTGTTGCCTTTGCCTGCCGCAGAGATCATCTGCTCCATCGCCGGAGGCGGGTTGCGTACACGGGAATAGCCCCGGATATTTCAATCTCCCGAGTGCCTGGTCCCGTAACTAATGCGGTACGTCCCCCAGAGAATAATTGTTAAGGGAGAACTTGTCAATGGCGGTACAGACTCACGCAGAGACTGATTTGGGGGTTCTTCGATTTACCGAAAGGACATGGCTTGACAGAATGGAGGAATCGCAACATCGCGGACACAACAGGGCAAACGCCCGCGCCAGTCGCGGAGCACGGCGGGCAGCGCTGTTTCCGTTCTTTAAAACTCAGCGGGTTTTCGCTCGTTCGCGAACCAGGAGTTTGCCGGCGCCCCGAGTCTCGAGGCGCGCCTTCATCATTGAGAGCCGGCGGCGCGCTTCCCGGTAAAATCCAGGCTGAAGCGGTCGTTTCCGGCGGTGCCCTTCATCGAGTCGCCGGTGACCGTAGCTTTATAGTCCATGGTGAATGTGCCCCGGGGCGTCTCGCGAGTCACGCTGAACGTGAGCGCGTCGCCTTTCACGGAGCCCTTAACGGGAGTTTCTCCCATGCGGCCTGTAATCGTACCGGCCACCGTGTCGCCCGTCTGTTCAAGCTTGAGCGTTTGCTCAAAAGTGCCGCGTTGGCCGTTCATCGTGAGGTTCCAGGTGCCGGTGACGGTTGCCGCCCCGCCCTTGGCCATGGCCACACTGCCGATGAACAGTCCCAGACCCAACGCCAGCGCGAGCGTAAAAAAATGCTTCCCTCGTTTCATGATTTCCTCCTTGTGGCGAGTCCTCCCGCCTGTAGATCGGATCGAAGTTGGTGATAGAAGAGACGAGGCGAAGAGCTTCCTGGTTACAGCGCTCTGCTGCTCGCGCGTGCGTGCGGGTCAGTGGCTGGAGCGAACGCCACCGCGATCAGGCGTAGAGGTAACGAAATCCTGGGTGATGTAAAGGTCGCCGTTCGGGGCCTGAACGATCCCGATTCCCACGTCGGTGTACTCGGGGTTCAGGATGTTGCCGCGGTGGTTTTGCTGGAACCGGAGCTCGTTCATCAGATCATATTCCGCGGCAGTTACCGTTCTGTTGATGGCAATGTTTTCCGCCAAAGCGCGCCAGCGGATTCCGGCGGCGTTGATACGGTCCGTGGGGGACCTGCCTTCGCGGTCAACATGGGCAAAATAGTGTTGACGGAGCATGTCGCGGGAATGGGCAAGCGCGACGGCAGCCAGTTTCTCGTTCCACCTGAGGGCCCGCGCCCGGCCACCCGTTTCGGCGGCATTCGCGGGATTCTCACGGTCCCGGTTGATGAGAGCCCACATCTGCTTTGCCAGATCGGCCATGCGGTTTGCGTCGGATGTTTGAGGGGCAACTGCTCGGGCAGGTCCGGCTCCTTGTGCATAGCAAACCGGTGCAGCCACCAGAAGGACGACCACGGCCAGGAGAACGATAAGGCACATCTGGAGCCACGAAAACGGTTGCGGCTTATGGCGGTCGAGATGCGGGCGTGAAAGGTTGTCGCAGGTCATGACGGGCCCCGCCAATACTTGCTGGAGGACTGCATAACATGCCCTTGTTATCACCTGGTTAACGTGAGGTCAAGATAAATTCCTGCCTCAGATGGGTGATGCAGAGATTCAGTATTCTCAGGGCCGTCCAAACTGGCGGTGGGAAAGGGCTGGGGTAAACCTGGGCAACACAAATTCCTGAAGGATGTTGGCAATGGCATCGAACCCGATTCCGATCAGGCCGTTCTCAAGCGTCGTTCCCCATGCTTTGCGGTTTTGCTGCGGGAGGTAGAGGTTGGCGGCGGCGCCTGCGGCAAAGTGCCCCATAACGGCCGAAACGTCCGGCTCCCAGTGTCCATTGTCGCCCTTGCAGATCACCGAGCGAGTGATGGCGTAGAACAGGCGCGACGGGACGCTGCCGGTTCCCTTGTAGTAAAAACGCGGGTCCTGGTGGAGCAGCGAAGGCAGCAGCGCGTCTCCCACAAAGGCGCCCACGCCAAGAGTTGCATAGGCGGCGCCGAATCGCTTGGCAAAGCTCTTTTCCTCATTCCCGTATCCGCTGTACATGCCGGTAGCCTGCTCGCCTCCTACAAACCCCGTCGTCAATCCAAGAGTGAATGGGTTGAAAATTGTCTTAAAGGTGAGCTGGAATTTTTGCCGGGCAGTGAGCGGTGCGGTGTGAGGGTAATAGCTGACCATGTAATTGGGAATGAATCCGAGCACAAGCTGTTTTTCTTCATGCTCCAGCTGATACTGGGCCACTTCGGCCTGCGGCGGAGTTACCTTTACGGTGGTCACAAGCGGGGCCAGTGCCAGCGTGACCCGCGGCGCTGCGTAGGTGTCGCCCGGATGAACTACGGCGGTGATGGACTGGGATTCAAAACCCGGTGCGGCAATGGTGATCTGATAAATCTCAGGAGCAATGCCCGGAAAAGAGAACTGGCCGTTGTCTGCTGTCCACACCTGCTGCACAGTTTTGCCATTGCGCACCAGGGTGACCAGGGCTTCGATGACAGGGCTTCCGTCCGGCCCGATAACCGTGCCGCTGATGCTGGCTGCCGCTAGCTGGTCTGAGGTCTGGCCGACTGCTGCCTCTGCTGTTTGTGGTGCGGCAGGCGAGGCGGCTTGTGCGCCCGCAACCGGTGCAGGCTGCGCGGCTAGGGCCGAGGATGCATGTCCGCAGACCGGAAAGGCCGCGCCCAACCAGATTAGGATTCCGATCCCGCCGATCAGGTTCCACCCGCGCCGCGGGCGGCGATTCCGCCCAAAGGTTATTACACTTGAAAACATTCAACCCCCAATTTTAAGTGAACCCCTTTTCCTATTTTCACTCAGATGCGGAGTTCGGGCAAAAGTATGCACGGTGGGCTGTGGGTGGTCGCTGTCCGCATCAACCGGCCCTGGGAGGGCGCGGTCTTGCGGCCATCGCCATCCGGCAGTGATGAACTGTTTATTAACCACCCTGCGCCGATGCGTTTTCCAGAACTTGGTGGTATTCTACACCACGAATCGCACAATCTGATCAGCCGGGGAATGCGCCACGCGGGGTTTCGATGTGCCGGGAGAGTGTCGGGACAACTCCGGATCCCGCAGCGGCAGAACCAGGAACAGGCGCCAAAATCATAGCCGGAAGGTACGCATGGAAGAGAAACATGTGCTGGACGTGATTTCCGCAATCCTTGCCAGTGGGATTGTATCCGGGAAGAACAAAGTGTCGTCGAAGGGCGCGGCAAAAATCTTCTTTGATGTCAGGGATGAATTGCTGAAGGGCATGCTCGACCGCGAACTTGACAGACTCCCGGTTTACCTCACGCAAAGCTTTGGCAAACGGATGGAGCAATAGGCGGTAACCACGGCGGTGTCACATACATCGTTGGACCTGCGCTGTGTTCGGGCGACGCGGTTCGAATGGAACCTCGCGCATAGGGCGTAGTGCGGCAGGTGAGCTCCACCTTCAGACGCACGCGGTCGCGCATTATTCGAATTCGATCAGGACGATTTCAGGCCGTGTGCCCACGCGCATCGGCGGGCCCCACGTCCCGCAGCCGCTTGATGTGTAAACCATCATTTTCCCGAACCGGTTGAGGCCGTAGGCATATTGGCGGAACACTCGCCTTATGATCCAAATGAACGGATAAATCTGGCCGGCGTGAGTGTGGCCGGAAAGCTGCAGCGATACGCCCTGCTCTTCCGCAACTTCAAGCTGGTGAGGGGCATGGATGACCAGGATGCTGGCGCGGCTGCGATCCAACCCGGCGCTTTGCAGGATGGAGCGGAGGCGTTCGGGTCGAACGGAATCCCCGTAATGCACGCCAATGATGTCGAGACCGTCAAGGGTGATCCGCTCGTTGTTCAGGACGCGAACACCGGCATTGCCGACGGCGTCGAGATACCTGGCGGGGTCGGAGAACTCCTCGTGATTCCCGGTGACGAAATAGGCGCCTTGCCCGGGAGCTATTTTTTTCAATTCTTCCGCCAGTTTGATGGCGCTTACCCGCGCGCCGTCGAAGAGGTCTCCGGCGATGAAAACCACGTCGGGGCCAAGGCTGCGAAGCCGGGTGACAATCTTCCGGATGAACCTGCGTCCGTTGACGTGGCCAAGATGCAGGTCAGAGACCAGGGCGGCCGTGCGGCCACGCCAGGACGGCGGAAGGTTCGGCAGCTTTACCTTGATTCGTTTTAAACGAACCCGGCGGGCATTGATGATGCCGCAAAAGCCGGTGAATGTGGCCAGGCCGTAGGCGCTTTCCGGGAGTGCGGGCTGGCCGGCGGGAAACCTGAACACCCACTCGCCCAGGTAGACAATCCAGCAGAGAGCGGCCGCCGGCACCAGGAAATTCAGCATTCCCAGCCAGACGACGGAA
This sequence comes from Acidobacteriota bacterium, assembly GCA_021780055.1. Next base: position 602 of record JAJXZM010000177.1, on the reverse strand, counting down.
AACTTATAGAACAACTTTGTCCAGAAGTTGGAATAACGAAAGCCGAGCAGAGAAGCGGGAACAAACGTAACCGACAGGAGCGCCATGGCAACTTTCAGCCATGTAATGCCGGAAGGATCGGGATGCTTTTGGAAGACGATCCAGGTCTCATAGACGAACCCGTGCGCGGCAAACAGAATGAGTTGGATGACGACGACAAACCTGATGAATCGCGCCCGCAATTAGACCATCCCCAGCAATTGAACGTAGCATATCGGGGGTAATTCCAACAACGTTCAGTGCCGTCACCACGCCGGTTGACCCTGGCCTTTCCATGCACGGAAAAGCCCACGGACGCGGAGGCGCGCCGTCCGTAGCCGCCACAACCTTTGGCCTGCGGGCCTGTTGCAGCCGAGTGCATCGCAAACAGGGTGATCGCCGCACCTCCCATGCCTGCGGCGATGCTAGAATACCCACATGCGGCGGTTCAGGGGATGCGGCCTTTGCAGGATTGATACGGACCACTACAATCCAGCAGCAGGGAACGGCAATTCAAAGGCTTCGGTGTCAAAACCGCTCTCAAGCTCTCTGAGCTTTTTCCTTCTCGCGACATTTCTTTTCAC
>JAJXZM010000516.1 GCA_021780055.1 Acidobacteriota bacterium | reverse complement strand
TCTGTTAGCTGGTTTCCCAGGCGTGTAATGCCTTGGGAAAAGATCTATCTTCAAGAGGGCTTGCGGCTGCCTAGCCCACTTGGTCAATTATATGGTCAATTTTATGAATGACTTAGCCTGGTTCCATGCGTATGGTACTAGAGTACTAGTACCTTCGTTTCTTGACTGTCATTAACTAAATAGGTAAAAAGGATGCGTCAGGATGAATGAGGGGGGCAGGGAACCGATCCTCCAAGAACCCGCTTTACGACTCCGCAGTGCGTTCCCGCCTTAAACCCGCAGACAAATTTTCGGTTCACTGTCCTCTTCACATCTCTTCACCTGACTCTTTCGAGGAACACCTCATACCAAATCAGATTAGGGCCCTCCGTAATGTAAAAGTCCTTGCAACGAACCTTTGGCGCAAGACCGTGTTCTACCCAATTTGCTCCCACAACCGCGGCAAAATGGAGTAAAATGTGTTGTTTGTAACTCCTGAGTGCTTTTAACCATGGACTACGACCAATTAGCGAGCTTTATCCAGGTCGCCAAGTTGCAGAGCTTTTCCCGGGCGGCTGAAAAGATTTATCGGACACAGCCGGCGATCAGTGCCCAGGTGCGCCTGCTGGAGCAGGAGTGCGGCGAAAAACTCTTTGACCGCAGCGGCAAGAAAGTCCAGTTGACCCCGGCGGGCGAAATCCTGCTGCGCTATGCGGAGCAGCTCCTGGCCTTGCAGAAAGAAGCGCTTCAGGCGATTGCTGAACTCAACCTGACGCCGCGTGGCAAGCTTTACATCGGCGCCAATGAGGCTACCTGCCTTTATGTTTTGCCGCAAACCTTCGCGCATTTTCGCCAGCTTTATCCGCTTGTGCAGATCAGCATCTATCGCAACTTCAGCCACAAGATTCTGCAGAAGGTGCAGGAAGGCGCCGTGGACCTCGGCATCGTGACTCTGCCGCAGAACGCGAACAACATTGAAGTGATTCCGGTTTTCCGCGATGAGGTCCAGGTGGTGGTCCCGAAGGACCATCCGCTGGCCAAAAACAAGAGCGTGACCGTTGAAGAAGTGGCTCAGCATCCCTTGATCCTGCCCAAGACCGGCCACACGCGCGTGGTGATTGACCGCCTGCTGCGCGACTTTCGCGACCACATTCAGATTTCGATGGAGCTTGCAAGCGTTGAGACACAGAAGAAGTTTGTGGGCGCGGGCCTGGGTATCTCTTTGATCAACCGAGCCTACGCGGAACCGGAAGTGGCCGCCGGTGTGCTGAAGCTGATTCCGCTGGAAGGCGAAAAAATCTATCGCGAGCTGGGTCTGATTTATCGCCGTGACCGGTATCTGTCATTGCCCGCCAAGGTGTTTCTGCAGGCCGTGCAGGACGCAGCCAAAGCCACGCAACCCAAAGCTACGAGCACGACGAAAACGAAGACTCGCTAAACGGCGGAGGCTCATAAGGCTCTGCTCGAACGGCTGAGCGAGCCTCTGTTTGTCCGCAGGTGAAGAGATGCTGAAAGTAAAAGAAAGTTTGGGCAAGACCAGGAAGCCGCTGATCGTGATGAAGTTTGGCGGCACCTCCGTCGGCAGCCCCGAGCGGATGCAGGGTGTGGCGGACATTCTGGCAGAACACTCCAAACACGCCGATGTTGTAGCCGTAGTTTCCGCGATGGGCGGGGCCACCAACATGCTGATCCGCGCCGCCACGCAGGCCAGCGAAGGACAGGAAGAGCCTTGGAAGGGTTCACGGGCGGAGCTTGCGCGGCGCCATCGTGAGGTGGCAGACCAGTGTCTTTCCGCCGCCGAGCAGGCCACCGTGCTCCCCCGCCTGGCCGAGCAGGTAAAGCATTTTGAGGACCTGTGCTCGGGCTTCACGCTCCTTCGAGAAATCACCCCCCGCGGCATGGATACGCTGTCGAGTCTGGGCGAGGTGCTCTCAGCCACGCTGGAGGCGGGCATTCTGCGCTCGCGCGGATTGAAATCGGAGGCTGTGGACGCCATCGAGTGTATTGTGACCGACGACAATTTCGGCAATGCCAGCCCGCTGTTTGAGGAGACTCGCGCCAAGACGCAGGAGCGGCTGGTTCCTTTGCTGAAGGACGGCGTCATTCCTGTAGTGACGGGTTTTCGCGGCGCTACACGGGAAGGCGTCTGCACGACGCTCGGGCGCGGCGGGTCGGATTTCAGCGCTACAATTCTGGGCGCGGCGCTCGACGCGGATGAAGTCTGGATATGGACAGACGTGGATGGCGTTTTGACGGCCGATCCTCGTCTGGTTCCCGAAGCGCGAATTCTTCCGGAAGTCTCTTACCGCGAAGCTATTGAGCTTTCGTATTTCGGCGCCAAAGTGCTCCACCCCAAGACGATCCTGCCTGTAATGGAAAAGAAGATCCCGGTGTGGATCAAGAACAGCTTTAACACCACCTGCCCGGGAACCAGGATTGTGAGCGCGGCCAGGAACGGCCACGGCGGCATCAAGGCGATTACCTCTGTAAAGGAAGCGGTGCTGATCACTTTAAGCGGCAGGAACACGGTTTCGTTTCCGCAGCTTGCGGCGCGCGTGTTCAACAGCCTTTACATTGAGAATGTTTCCACGCTGATGGTCACGCAGTCCTCGGCAGACAATGTTTTGTGCTTTGCCATCCACCAGGCCGACCTGCCGCGCGTGAAAGCGGAGTTGGAAAAAGCGTTCGAGCTTGAAATGCTGCACGATTACGTGGGCGTGCTGGAAGTGATGCCCAAGGTTGCCATCGTGGTGACGGTGGGCGAGAACATGAAGGGCACTCCCGGCATCACCGGGCGGGCGTTTGGAGCGCTGGGACGCAAGGGGATCAACATCATCGCGATTGCGCAAGGTTCCTCGGAGCTGAGCATTTCGTTTGCAATCAAATCTTCGGACATGAAGGAAGCCGTCAAGGCCATCCACGAGGAATTTCAACTTTAACGGGCCGCGTAGCCTCTGTCGAATTGCAGTCTGACCTGGCCGCGCGCGCTTATCACGGCAGTCGAATGGCATTCACATTTCTGCAGTGCATTGAAGAAGCCTGCGGCCGCACGCAGGACCCCAAAAGTAAGTCGCACCAGTGCGCCTGGTGCGGCGGCCTGCTCGACGTCAAATATGAATTTGATATTACGGACCCGGAGGCGCTGCGTTCCGCATGGCACCAGCGGCGACTGAGCGGCGAACCCATTGACCGCAGCGGCGTCTGGCGCTTCCGTGAACTGCTGCCTTTCATTGGCGAGCACGACCGCGTCATTTCACTTTCCGAAGGTTCCACGCCACTGGTAGGGACCCGTCGC
>JAJXZM010000529.1 GCA_021780055.1 Acidobacteriota bacterium | reverse complement strand
GAGGATTCTGAACAGGGTAGTCTTGCCCACCATGTTGAGGCCAACAATACCGATCTTGAGCACAATGTCCTTTCTGATTTGTTGATGAAGTGCGGGCTCTGATTGAGCTTTAATCTTCGATACTAACACATTGACCGAAAGCTGTAGAGGCTGGACTGCAAGCCGCTCCGGGTACCTGGAGCGGGGCATTCCTGTCCCTTTAGTCTGCATCGTGACACTCTACACCGAGTATCAACTATCATTCTGTACAAATACAGGGGGTATAGCCTCGTGTCGAGGCTACGGACTGGCGGGAGAAAACGAGCTCTCTAAAAACGGCCGCGGGCGCGTTCTTTGTGCGGGAGCACTTCCAGGCAGGTGGTCCACCAGCCGGTGGTGGTGGTTTCAATGAATTCCGCGGGCAGGCGCTCGGCCTTGATTTCTGCGGCCAGCTTCTTGTAGTCGTAACGCACAGGAATAAACCGCACTGCCACATCCGAATTGTCGATGCTCGGCAGCGCGTCCGTCTCAGTGCCGGCAGTGTGCTTATGCGAGAGCTCCCCCGCAGCTTGAACCTGCTCCCGCCGTGCAGCCAAAGCAATGGCAGCCGGTTCGGATGCGTTGTCCGGACAAGCCCGCGAAGCTTTCAACATTCCAAATGGAAGGCGCAGGTGCCGCCGTCGCTCGAGTCATACCGATCTCGAGCATCTGGTTAAAGTCACAGTCATATAGCGCCCCTTCCCAACCCACGCTGACGAGTGATCGGCACATGAGACCCGGCACGTTTTGGGGGCTGAAGTGGTTGACCAACAAGCTCATGTAAGCCGTGTATTGGCCGTTAAGCCGTAAGAAATTGGCAAAGCGCTGAATGGGCATATTGTTGAGCGCAAGAAGGCGGTGAAATTCTATTCCGAAGCCGTGACGGAGCCGGTTCTTGTAATCCTCTTCCAGCCGATCTTGCGGTGGAGCGAGCGAGATAGCGAGAGGATTGTAAACAAGATTCAGGGCCAGAGGCGACTCGGGCAAGCCATATCCCAGGCGATTCAGAAGCCGGAGGCCCTGAATACTCTTTTCAAACACACCCCGCCCGCGCTGCTTGTCAACGTTCTCGGCGGTATAACAAGGAAGGCTGGCAACTATTTCGACTTGATGCCCGGCCAGGAATTCCGCCAGGTCTTCCATCCCTGGTTGGAACAACACTGTAAGGTTGCACCGGTCGATGACGTGGCAGCCCTGCCGGGCCGCGCACTCGACCAGCCAGCGAAAGTTCGGATTCAGTTCAGGGGCGCCACCGGTAATGTCAACCACCTCAACCGTCGGACTTCGACCAAGCAGCTTAATGGTTCGCTCGGCCACCGTCCGGGGCATGATTTCGCTGCGCTTGGGTCCCGCGTCCACATGGCAATGATGACATGCCTGGTTGCATAACTTGCCGACGTTGATCTGAAGGGTGCGCGTCTCTTCGCGAACCAGTGGTCCGCAATTGTGTGCCGCAAGTGTTGCATCGAAGTCCGTGGTGACTGCTTTCTCGTCGAGGACCCTCAAGGGGTCGCTTGTTTGGACCCCCATTAACAGCACCCCCCTTCGGATCCGTCGCCTGTGCAGCAAGGCCCGGCCTCAGTCGTCACCCGATAGTCCTCACCTTTCGTCTCTTTGGGCTCACGCTTTAACGTGCCGCGGCCGCAAGGGAAGGGTGGCGCCTCCTCCAACGGAGTCAAGACTCGGGGTGGGACGAGTTCGAAATGCGGGCCGTAAGGGTCTTGCGAGTAGATTCTGTAAGTCTTTTCGCAAACGGCGGTGCGGATTCCGCGGCGCAGAACGTGTCCGTCGTCGTCTTCCACTTTCTTGAAAGGCCCGCGATAGACGACGGCATGTTTCTGGTCCCAGCATGGGCCCTCTTTCCCCTTGTACGCGGCCACGGTTACACTGCGAAATTCAATTCCCTCGACGGTCTGCCACGGCTCCCGCTGGCGGTCGAGCAGACTGACGCCGTAGAAGCCGGCTTGTTCGAACGCTTCTAGGAAAAGGTCTTCACGGAAAGCGCCTGATATGCAGCCGCTCCAAAGGTACGGGTCTGCCTTGAGGCGATCCGGGACATCTTCGTCGCTGACGATGTCCGATATCACGGCACGCCCGCCGCGTCGCAAGACTCTGTATAGTTCCGAAAACAGCTTCTGCTTATCGTCAGGTTTCACCAGGTTCAAGACACAGTTTGAAACGACTACATCGACCGAGCCCTCAGGCACCAAAGGCTCCGTCGCTCTGCATCGTTCCATTGCGGACTCAAGCCGTCCAATGTCGGCTGCTACTCGCACTGGATTTTTCAGGAGCCAGGCTTCTAATTTTTCCAGATCCAGCGCCAAGTCTTGAATCTTGCCCTTACGGAATTCCACGTTGGCGTACCCAAGCCGGCTTGCAACTTCCGGCGCATTTCGACGAGCCACATCGAGCATTTCATCGTTCATGTCCACGCCAATGACGTGTCCACCGGGCCCGACCACCTGGCTCGCCAAAAAGCACACTTTTCCCGCTCCGGAGCCGAGGTCCAATACGGTTTGCCCCGCTTGAAGAAAGCGGGTCGGATCGCCGCACCCATAATCCCGTTCGAGGACCTCCTGCGGGATAAGCTTCAGCAGTTTGGGATCGTAGTCTGTGGGGCAACAGAGGTTCGGCTCAACGGTGACCGCACCCCGCGAGTAACGGTCGCGGACAGCCTCCTCAACTTGCGACATCCCAACGCTCGGTCGTTCCCTCATTTCAGACCTCCGAATAGCTGTATTGAGTTTATTTCCGGAGAGGGGCGATTCCCCTGCTGATCACCCCATCCGTTAACGATGGCTCGCCCTTCTCGCAATTGCCAAACAACCTCGTAAAGCACATTAGTGAGATTTCCCTTTTTAGCGAGCTGAATGGTGTCATCTTACGCTCCTACGCCTCGGTGCAGGCACTTTTTTGCAGCCTAGAGACCCACACGCAGGCTTCCAGCCGTAGAGATATTAACCTGAAATGGAAAAGTTGAGGAGGTCCCTGTCAGAACAGGCGGAAGCTGACTTCCACCATTACCTTGACAGGCACCGGGCTGCCGTTGCGCATGGCCGGTTTGAATTTCCACGTCCTGACCGTGTTCACGGCGTTTTCATCCAGGCCCATCCCGAGAGGCTTGACAACCTGGGCATCAGTAACGTTGCCGGACTGGTCCACCACAATCCAGAGCACGCAGGTGCCCTGATATTTGGCTTTGCGTGCCTGCTCGGAATAAGGAGGTTCGGGCTTGTAGATGGGGATCGGCGCGCTGACGTTTCCAC
>JAJXZM010000201.1 GCA_021780055.1 Acidobacteriota bacterium | reverse complement strand
CTTATAGGGGAACGCCGGGCGGTGGAGTTCGTCCTGGTAAGTCTGTGTAAGGTCGTTGCAAAGCGCCATGGTGTCATAGCAAGCCCACTCGCACCTGGCCTGCCCTACGCAGGCGGAGGGCGTCCGCATTACCGAGCCTGACCCACCCAGGTCAAACCCGAGTTTCGTCAGGTCGTTGAAGGTGGGTTCGAGTTCGTCGGTCTTGGTGCCAAGCAGAATGATGTCGCCGGTGGACCCGTGGAAGTTGGTCAGGTCGGAGCCGTGAGCTTCCCAGATGTCGCACAGTTTCCTCAGCACGTCGCTGGTGTAAAACCAACCAGAAGGATGATTGACGCGCAGGGTATGAAAGTGCGATACGTTCGGGAATTTCTCCGGGACATCACTGTACCGGCCGATCACACCGCCGCCATAGCCCATCACTCCGACAATCCCTCCGTGTTTCCAGTGGCTGATCTTCTCTTCATAGGAAAGCTCAAGCTGCCCCAAAAGGTCCTCAGCCATGGGCTTCGCTTTTGCTGCAGCCTTGATCTCCTTCACAAAACTCGGCCAGGGGCCTTTCTCGAGTTCATCGAGCAACGGGGTTGAGTGTTTTTCGTCTGCCATTCATATCTCCTTCTGCGAACCACCTTGCCGTGGTTCCTGCTTTCGGAATCTCTCCGGTCGGCGCTACCTTCGTACCACCCGCTTCAGGGGTAGCCGGACGCCGGACACGCCGGCGCTAGGAAGCTACCTTCAAGCCGCTACAGGGCCAGCGGGAACTACCGCCGGGCTTGAACATTGCGCCGCCTTATTTCTGACCGCAGCTACGTAGATCGCAAGCGGCCGGTACAATAAATGCGCCCACTTGCCAAAAGGCACTTCGACGGCCAGCATTGGTACGGCGATAGCCATGTGCGCCGTGTACATCACGTAAGTAGCCATCGCGAAATCGTTCACTCGCAGCACGTGGACCGCAATGCCTGTGATTGCGGTGAGGAACAACAAAATTGGGAACAACCAGTCCGAGAGGTGGCTGAAGTGGTACATTTCTCCATGGTGCCCGGCTCGGTCGATCAGCATCCAGACCGTAGCAACCACCAGAGCGGTCGTGGCAAAGTACCCGAGGTAACTGGTCCAGCGGATGCTACTGTCGTTTACCTGGAACCATGGCAGAAAAACGACCACCAGGGTGAACATCGTGACGTAGCCAGTTACCAGCAGCAGATGGCGTACCCAGTTTTTGGTTGCGTCGCTCTCCTTACACTCGTGCCACCGTTTTTGAGTAGCGGCCTGTACAACTAGTTCGGGGAGGTATTTCAGATATAAGTACGCTGGGATGTCTTGCCCGCGAGTCAAGCGGTAGAACATGCGGGCCGCATTCGTCAGCAGGAAGAAACTGAGAAGGACCAGCAGGACCCTGTCACCCATGTCCACCAAACCGACCGGGGCAAAATTACTGAGCATCACCGAATGCAAAGGCGCTGGCCCCGAACGGCTGAGCAGGCCAAACCCAAAGTTCTGTGGCAGGGTGAACAGCGCCACTACTATGGCGGAAACCAGCGCCAAAATAGCAACTTCCCAGAATGCCGAGCGGTACATCAGCCGAGAAATTCCCGTCCAATCGTATTCGGCAATAAGATAGCGTCGCAGAGCCATCATGGTTTCGCCAGGATTCGCTTTGCGGGGGCAATTCTTCGAGCACTCGCCGCAATAGAAGCAGAGCCACGGCCCGGGATCGCCCATCAGCTTGTCCTTCAAACCCCACTGCGCCGCAATCATTTGCTTGCGAGGGAAAGCAAAGTCGTCGCTTGAGAGTGTGCAGACGGCAGAACACGTGGCGCATTGAAAACACTTCTTGAAGTCGTGAGCACCTAGTGCCATCAGGCCCTCAATAAACTCCTGGTCAGGTTGGACAATGCGTGGTTCAGCCATTTCAGAAACCTTTGTACGGATTCGGGCCCAGTTCCCGGATTCGATCCATAAAGGTGTTGATCATTTCCGGCACTTTTTCGAATTCATCGATTGACACTTGCGACACTTCAACCCGGTCGGATTCAAGCTGAAGCCGCTGCAGAGTCTCTTTGACGTTTTCCAGCCTACGATGGGCAATTTCACTGCCCTTGGCGAAGTGACATTGGTAATCCTCGCCGTACTTGCAGCCCATAAGCATCACACCGTCAATGCCCCGCGAAAGAGCGTCCGCAATCCAGACAATGTTGGTTGAGCCAAGGCACCGGAGAGGAATTACGCGCACGCTGGCGTCGTATAGAACGCGATTCATCCCTGCTACATCGAGCGCCGGGTAGGCATCGTTCTCACACATGAAAAGGAGGACGCGCAGTTTCTCTTCTTCTTCTTCCTCCGGCACCTCGATGGCCTTGATCATGCTGGCGATCATATCCACCGAGTAGTTCTTGAAGGAGATGATCCTCTCAGGACAGGCGCCCATGCACACTCCACAGCGACGGCAGCGATAACGATTGAATTTCGGCGTGCCCTTCTCGTCCTCATCGATTGAACCAAACGGGCACTCAACCGTGCACCGCTTGCACTGTGTGCATCGCTGCAGGAGGAAATTTGGAAAGGAGAGGTCGCCGGCGCGGGGGTGGACAGCCTGGCCTGCTGCAGCCATTTCTACGCTCTGAATGGCCTTCATTGCAGCACCTGCGGCGTCTTCCTCAGCGCGGGCGGAGTCCATGGGGGCCCGCACGGCGCCGGCGGTATAAATTCCCGTGCGCAGTGTCTCGTAGGGAAAGCACACAAAATTCGAAGTAGGGAAACCGTCGCGGAGGATGGGAAGATCCGGACCTTGCCGGTAATTGAGGTTCAGGATTGCCGTTCCTTCATGGGAACGCAACCGATCAACAATCTTTTCGGCTTCCGCCCTTTGCGTCTCGGATTCGTTCCGCTGAACTTTTGCCTGGGCGTCACGCAGATCACGTATTGCATCGTTATCAGCTGCGTTGGGCACAAGGCCTGTGGCCAGCACCACAATGTCCGCTGGGATCGTGATGTCCTCATCCAGCAGAGTACGCTTCACATCAACCTGAAGCAGCCCGCCATTCTGGGCGCGCACATTCGAGACGTCCCCCTTCATCAGGAAGGTCGAAGGGTGGTTCTGGACCTTCACAAAATACTGCTCGTACTGACCCGGTGTGACGATGTCTCGGTAGACGATATAAACCTTGGTTTCCGGGCTGGCCTGATGGATGAAATCAGCCTGTTTAAGCGTGGCCATACAGCAGACAGCGGAGCAGTAAGGCAGGTGTTCCTTGTCTCGCGATCCGGCGCACTGGATAAACAGGATGCTCTCGGCTGGCTT
>JAJXZM010000317.1 GCA_021780055.1 Acidobacteriota bacterium | reverse complement strand
ACGTCGTGTTCGCAGGGACCAGCGTCGTGGCCGGCCACGGGCGCGCAATTGTCATCACAACCGGCATGAACACCGAGTTCGGCAAGATTGCCTACCTCACTCAAACTTTGATCGAGGAACCGAGTCCGCTGCAGAAGGAACTCGTCCACGCAACTCGCGTCGTTACCTATGTCGCCGTGGGCTTTGGGTTGATCTTCTTTGTTCTGGCTCTCCTGCTGGGCACGCTGCCATTAGGTCAAAGCTCTCTTTTCACGCTCGGAATGATCGTCGCTTTTGTTCCCGAAGGGCTGCTGCCTACTCTGACGCTCGCGCTCGCCATGGCGGTCCAGCGCATGGCAAAGCGCAACGCCCTGGTTAAGCGATTATCATCGGTTGAAACGCTTGGCTGCGCCACCGTCATCTGCACTGATAAGACCGGCACGCTCACCAGAAACGAAATGACCGTCACCGCGCTCTGGGTGCCCGACACCCGTTTCGAAGTTACCGGGACAGGCTATTCGCCGCAAGGGCATATCCTGCGTGAGAAGGTTCCGGTTTCTCCTTTGCCCGAAACGCTCCGCGGCCTTCTGGTGGCCGGCAGCTTCTGCAACAATGCCCACCTGATTCCCGAGGGTTCAGGCTCGATCAGCGGCGACCCCACTGAAGCGGCTATTCTGGTGGCCGGCGCCAAGGCCGGCCTGGATCTGGCGGCGGAGGTTTCCGCCAACCCGAGGACCAGGGAGATCGCTTTTGACTCACTCCGCAAGAGAATGAACACCATCCACCGCAACCAGGAATCCGGCGCCCTGACCGCCTACACCAAAGGCGCTCCAAAGGAATTGCTGGAACTTTGCGTGATGTCGCCGGACCAGAGGGAGAAGGCGCTTCGCGCCTACGATGACCTGGCTGGCTCCGGCCTCCGTGTTCTGGCGGCTGCCTGGCGCATGGTTCCAGATGGCCTTTCCGTCGGACCCGCTCAGGAAGTTGAGAACGACCTGACATTCCTGGGCCTTGTCGCCATGATGGACCCGCCGCGCGATGAGGTCCCGGAATCGGTCTCCAAGTGCCATACCGCCGGCATTCGAATGGTAATGATCACAGGCGATTACGGCTTGACGGCAGAGGCAATTGCCCGCCGGATTGGCATGCTCCGCCCGGGACCTGCCACCGTCCTGAACGGGTTCGACATCGACGCCATGAGCGATGAATCACTTCAAGCCTTGTTACAAAGCGATGTTGTCGTCGCCCGCGCAACCCCACTCCATAAACTCCGCGTCGTACGGGCGTTCCAGAACCTGGGTCACATCGTCGCCGTCACTGGCGATGGCGTCAACGACGCACCCGCTCTGAAGAAAGCCAACATCGGCATTGCCATGGGCCGCGGCGGCACCGATGTGGCGCGCAACGCGGCCGACATCATCCTGCTCGACAACAACTTTGCCTCAATTGTGAACGCCGTGGAAGAAGGCCGCGCCGTTTACGCCAACATACGGAAGTTCATCTCCTACATTCTGACCAGCAATACACCGGAAGCAGCGCCCTTCGTCTGTTTTGCGTTCAGCGCGGGACGCATCCCGCTGGCCCTGAATATGATGCAGATCCTCTCCATTGACCTGGGAACCGATATGGCTCCCGCTCTCGCCCTCGGTGCCGAGCCGCCCGAGCCCGGAACGATGGAAATGCCACCCAGGCCGCTCCACCAGCACCTGTTTACTCCGGGGCTTCTGCTGCGGGCCTACGCCTGGCTTGGCTTCCCCCAGGCGCTGCTCACGATGCTGGCGTTCTACGCTACGTTCTGGACCAACAGCTATTGGGGGCAATGGCTCGGCCTGCCGTCCGAAGGTTATCTGTACCGCCAGGCTGTTTCCGTTGCGCTGGCTTCCGTCGTTGCCACACAGATCGGAAACGTCTTTACCCAACGGAGCGAAAGAATTTCCATCCGCAGGACCGGCCTGGGCGGTAATCCGTTGATCTGGATTGGCATTCTCTTTGAGATCGCTGTTCTGGCGCTGGTCCTCTACGTCCCTGCTTTGCAACGTGTCTTCGGAACATCCCCGCTGCCCGCAAGTTCCTTCTGGTTGCTCCTCGCCATGATTCCGGCGCTGCCACTCGTGGACGAGTTCAGGAAGGCTGTATCGCGATGGCGCAGGCCCGGGCCGTCGCGCCACGCATGAAGTTCAGAAGCTTCCATCTTTAGAACCAACTTCCGGCAATTCGACAGGAGTAAACCAAGACTCCCGGCAGGTTGCGGGTATGCGTCTCAAACGAGTTGCTCGGAATAAGGTACTTTGTATTGCGCAGTCCCGCCCAATGCTATGCATCAGCGCAATGTGCGGGCTCCGCGCTAGCTCAGCAATTTCATCTTTTCCGGGTCCCAGCGGACAACTGCTTTGCGGTCGTAGCTCAGGTTGCTGAGCAGAGCAGCGCCGGCAGCGCGAAATCCGAAAACAGGATTTTCCACAACAGGGCGGCGGGTGCGGACGGCATCAAAGAAATTCTTCAGATGGTCGTAAGTGTCGTTGTAGCCGGGCGGAGCGACGTATTTCTCTTCGCCGAGCGGAATTTCGCCCGTGGGGTGCGTGATGGGGTACTTCTTGCGATAAGCAGCGAGAAATTCTTTCTGCATGGACTTTGAGAAGCTCTCGATGGAGTAGCCGGGCTCCTTTTCGCGCGGGACCCGTGAAAGGCCGACCCCGTCACCACTGATGGTCATGGTGCCTTCCGAGCCCGTGAACACCAGGCCCTCGCTTTCGGAGCCGCCATTGACAAAATTACAGCGCAGGCTGAGGTTGAAGCTCTCGGGGTAATCAAACAGCCCCAGCAGCACATCCGGCACGTCGCGGCCGTCGTTCCAGAAGCGAAGCCCCCCGGTAGCCATGGCGCGCGCGGGCCCGTTGACGCCGGTCACAAAGTGCGTGCCGCTGAACAGGTGCACAAACAAGTCTCCAGCTTCGCCCGAGCCATACGCCTTCCACTTGCGCCACTGGAAAAAGTGTTCGGGATTCCACGGAATTTTCGGCGCGGTGCCGAGGAACCGGGGCCAGTCGCAGGTTTCAGTTGAGGCGTCGGGAGGAACGGTATAATTCCAGGCTCCCATGGAGGAGTTCCGGTCCCACCAGGCGTTGACCATGTTGAGTTTGCCGATTGCGCCCGAGGCCAGCAGTTCCTTCGCTTTGCGGTAAATCATGGAGCTGACGCGCTGGCTGCCGATCTGGATGATGCGGCCGGTCCGCTTGGCCGTATCGATCATTTTGGGGCCGTCGGAGTAAAGGTGGATCATGGGCTTTTCGCAGTAGACGTCTTTGCCCGCGTTCATGGCGTCGACCGC
>JAJXZM010000172.1 GCA_021780055.1 Acidobacteriota bacterium | reverse complement strand
GCTGCAATCGTTGAGGCGGCGGCTCGCGGATTGAAGATTCGGGGTGCTACCTTATACAGTACAACTTTCCCTTGCCACGAGTGCGCACGTCCTATTATTGATGCAGGTATCGTGCGTGTGGTATTCATTGAGCCTTATCCAAAAAGTCTAGCCGCACAACTTCACGAAGATGCAATTGCGGTGGAAACCGCTCCACCAGATCGGCTGCTGTTTGAGCCATTCATCGGCATAGCGCCGCGCATGTTTCCAGATTTGTTCCATATGTTTGGTGCTCGTAAGAGTGCTGAAGGTAAACGAATAGAGTGGCAACCAACTAAAAGCGTGTTGAGAATGCCGGGTTTTCCAGAATCTTACATTGCAAGCGAAGAAGATGCATTAGAACTCTTGCACAGACGTATGGAAGATGCGAAACTAAATCCGATAGGAGATTCAAATGCCCAATAAAGGTTGGTTAAAAGAAGTCTTGGCAGAAGCCCGGAAGGAAGTGAATTCTCGGCCTGATTGGCAAAAGAATAGGGTTGTTTTAGCCAAACACCAAGATAATTACGGCGTAAGCGCACCTCGCCGGACAGGCAAATCTCCTGGTCATGTAACAGTTGCCCCAGTTAAGGAGTAGTTGGGCTTCTTGCTACTTATTTCGGATTGGGGCTCGATTATTGAATTGTGGTACGGTGAGCGTCCCCTCACCTCACTTCTTAGCGTCGCGTTTGTGCCTTCTTGGACTTCACCCGCCTCTGCGATGCGGTTTTCCAGCGCCGTCATCGCATTCCGAACCACATCAGCCGCAATCTTGATGTAGTAGGTTGCCGTTGTGCTCACGTTCGCGTGCCGCAGAATCCGCAGGATTACCATGTCCGGAACTCCCGAGCGGCACAGGTTGCTGGCGAATACCGCCAGGAATCGGAGATCTGTGCGGGGCAGCGCAACATGACAGACAGTGTGCGCATCACCCTGCCCGAAACGGTGGTCCAGGAGTGGGTAGCCGCACGTTTAAAGGTGATGGGTGTCACTGATAGGGTGACACAGGACTGGTAGCTGTTGATCAGGGGAATGGGAGGTGAACGATGAGCGAAAACACTTTGCTCATTCTTGTGTGTGCGCTCGGGGCCGCGTTGATAATCGAGACCATAGTGCTGGTACGAGACATGATCCTGCGCAGATCGATTAGGAGCTACTTCGAGGGCATCCGAGGGCAGGTCCGAGGATATTTCCTGATGGAGTTGAGCAATCTCCGTAAGGAAGTTTGCAATGACGTCCGGACTGAACTTCATGCAACCAGGGACCTTATTAGGAGTAGCCTTGACGAAAAACCTTCCAGAGCGGAGATCGAGGCGCTGGTTCAAAAGCAACTGGCTGAACTCCGCCAGGAAGTTGGCTCAGACACCCGCGTCGAACATAAGGGGACCAAAGAATTTACCGAGAGATTAGTCAGGGAAAGTCTCGAGGCTCAATTCGAGCGATACAAAAGCACATTTCCAGGTGGAAATGTAGCAAAGGCTGCGTAGCAGGGTCCATCGGCGGGGACAGCTCAACCGTAGAGAGTTGCCGGAACCATAGCTCCAACCCCAGCGAGAGGGCATTGTCTGGAGTGCTTCCGGTTTCGGAAACAGTCGCCCAGGAAAACTGATGGAACCCGCGGAAAAACGGTGCCCCGATCATTCAATCACCAGCCAGGTCAACCCTCTGGCCGGAAGCGACAGCGTGACCTCGACTTCCGCTCTGTTGTTCAGGCGGTACTCGCGCGCTTTGCCTTCCTGTTCGCGAATCCGGGCCGTCCCGGTGAGCCCCGTATAGTAAAGCGGCAAAGTCAGCGTTCGTGTCACCGCAACTTCGAGCGGGTTATAAACCATCGCAAGGCCCTTTTCGCGCAACTGCGGGTTCACGTGCAGAATGGCGTCGATGTCTCGGCCGTCGGCCCGCCGCAAGTGGATGATGTCTGACTCAAGAATGGCGCGATGGGCCTTGTAGAGCGAAACCCATTTCTTCACCACGGCCTTTGTTTCGTCCGAGTCATAGAGCTGATAACCACGGTAGGCAGCCTGGGCGCCGCTTCCGAGGTTTTGCCCCAGGATCTGCCCGTAGGTTTCCAGGTGCTCGCGCAACGGCTCGATAGTGGCCGCCGCCCCGCCGCCGTGGTACTGCACCAGCGGAACAAACATCCAGCCCATGCTGGGGGTCTTCAGCCATGTGCCGTCAAAGATGTTCTGCCGGCCGATGATCACCTGCTGCGCGCGCGGCAGCGACCAGTCCGTCTCGCGATAGCCCATGCCGTCCTTGCTCGATCCGTTCAGGAAGTACCAGTCCGGCACGTTGAGATAAATCCCTCGCGCCCGGCACCAGCGATAGAAGTTTGTGATCTCCTTCCACTGGGTCCATTGGGAATCCTCAAGCCCGCGATGACCCGGATGGTGCGTCGAGGCGCAAATGTCACCAGGATAGGACCCATCATTCTCCAACACCTTCATGCCGGTCTTTTCGAAGAAGGAACGCAACTTCCTGAAGTACGCAATGCCCCACGGGCTGCCGAGGCAAGGCGAATGTCCAAAGATGGCGCCCTCCGTCGTTCCCGTCCTGGGATTGATCACGTCATCTTCAGGGCTGATGTTGCGGCTTGCCAAAAGCGAGTATCCACCCATTACAATCCCTTTGGCGGTTGCATAATCATTCAGGTTCTTCATGCCCTCGACAAACTTCGGGTCCTGGTTTTCAGGATCGAAGCCGGAGCCGAAGGAAAGAATCACCATTTCAAAGCCCACTTCGGCCGCCTGGTCGATCGCAGGTTTCACCACCTCAGGCTTAATGCTGGTGACGTGCATAAAGATAGGATTCTCCGTCGCCCACGGCGCAATCGTGCGGTACATGCGCCGCTGCGCCAGGCCCTTGCGCTCGCGATCCGAGCTGTCAAACACCAGTTCGTACGTCCGGTAGGATTCAAACGTTTTGCCCGGAAGAATATCAATATCCGGCCCAAGCGGAGGATGCACCTGCAACAGGCAGGGCGTTTCCAGCTTGTAATTCACCTGCGTGGTGTAATCGGGATCGGGTCCCCAGTGGGCCGTCTGATTGCAGGTCCCGGAAGTCATCCCGCCGCCAAACTCATAATCGCTTTCCACATGAATGTTCGGATATTCCCAACGGCCGGAGTTAACTGCGGACTCGTATTCGACGGCCGCCAGAATTTCATTCGTGAACCGGTTCAGACGCACGCGTGAGCCGGTGCCGTTTTCGATACTCAGCCATTTGGCCAGCAGCGGAATCCCGTCGTACATTTCGTAGTGAATGTAGACGGCGATTCCGGCGAGAGTCT
>JAJXZM010000427.1 GCA_021780055.1 Acidobacteriota bacterium | reverse complement strand
GCGGCAGTGCGGTCCTGCACCGTTTCTCCTGCATGGATGATCTGCTCCGACGTGCGTTTTGAAGAGAGGTACTTTCCGAAGTTGCGGCTTTCGACCGAGCCGGGCATGTATTGAATGAACTCGACCGTATGCCCGGCCGGATCCTGCAAGCTGAAGCTGAGATCTCCTTCGGGGTCCTTCCGGAGTTCATCGGGAACGCTCAGGCCGTGGCTGGCGAGGTATCGCCGCAAACCGCGCGCATCGGTGGTGCGGAAGGCGATATCGATCAAGCGGTCTTCGGTGGGAGACGAAAGGGTCGGCGAGATCTCGATGTACTGGTTGTCGTTCACCTTGAAATAGGTGTAACGCGTTTTGCCTTTAGCCGTTTCTTCCAGCGGTAGCTCGTCGAAGCCCAGAACGTATCCGAAAAAATTGCGGGCTTCCGCGGCGTCCTTCACCCGGAATGCGACATGGGCAATGCCCAGGATTGGAGGGCTGCTTGCTGCCGACTGCGCCTTTGGCATTCCATTCAAAATGACCGCAGTGACAGCCAGGCCGGTTGCTGCCACCATTGCGGCCAGAATCAATTTGGTTTTCATGATCCAGGATTATGTCGCCGTCTCATACACGGGTCAAGCTGCATTCGCAAATACCTGTGGACGAATCCACCTACCCCCTGCCATGCTGTTTTTTTCAGGCAGCATTAGTCCAAATTTGGGAGTTACCATGCGTTCCTTTGCTCTATTCATTGCTTTAGCGCTTCTGCCGCCATGTGTGCTGAGGGCCCAGACGTCCGGGCAGTCGCCGCAAAAGCCCGCCTCCACAACTGCGCCGGGGGACCAGATTCAAACCGAAACAATCAAGGTGCCGGAATCCATGCAGGCCCCGCCCAAATCAATGGCTAACCAGCCCGGTTACATGGAGCCCGCGCAGACGCACCAGTTGCTCATAAAACTGTGGCAGGCTGAGGCGCGGGTTAAAGACCTCGCGAACCAGGTTCACCCGGAGCAGATGAAGATGTCGCCCGGAGTCACCGCCAGCTTCAACGGCGATCTGGCCATGCTTCGGCGCAATCTTGATTCGCTGGAGAAGAGCCGTGGGATGTTTGACTCCAGAGTGGACAGTGAGTATCTGGGGTTTGAAACCTACGCCGGAATCAGCGACGTCCTGCCCGTTCTTGAGCGACTGACGGATACGGTTTCCCGCTACAACAATTTAAGCCTCGAGGGAGAACTCAACCAGGCATGGAACGATATGCTGACCATGCAGCAATCGCTCAAACCCTACCTTTCCTTCTTATTGCGTAACCACGACCAGATCTTCGCGACGATGGAAATGAATCTGGCTGGATGCCAGAACGAACTAGGTTACAAGAATTACGATGCGAATGGGCGTCCCAAATACATGAGGAATGTCCTGCCGGACTTCAAAGGCAGACGAGTCCCGAAGAAGACTGAAACCACAAACACCCCGACCAAAAGCAAACCCTGAAATCAGCGGAAAATGGAATGTCCCTGGATGTGAGTCCTGTTGGAAAACGCTACGCGCTCTGGTTGGTGCCGGCGGAGCCAGCGTTCAGCCTGCTGTCCCGCCACATTGCCAGGCTCAGCCGGGAGCTCTCGACTCCGCAATTCAATCCTCACATAACGCTGCTGAGCGGAATCACGCTGCCGGAAGAGGAAACTCTGGCAAGATCAGCGGTGCTCGGGGGCAGCCTCAGACCATTCCATATTGAATTGGGTGACATCGACTGCCTCGACGAATACTTCCGCTGCGTTTTTGTTGGCGTAATTCCTGATGTTCCGATACTCAAGGCCCGTCAGGCTGCGAGGGAAATTTTCGGCATGCAGGATGAGCCGCCCTACATGCCGCACATCAGCCTGGTATATGGGAAGCTTCGGCTAGAAACCAGGGAGAGAATTGTTGCGGAACTTGCCTCCATGACTGTTCGGCGGTCCGAGATTTGTCAGCTGGCCATCTGGCGGGTCAGCGGCCCTGTTCACGAGTGGATGTGCATCAAAAGATTTGATTTGAAATAGCGTTCAGCGCCGGAAACATCAAACATCAGGAGGGGGAAATGCCCGCCCACACTCGCCTGGGCAATCGCGTGACCTTGGCGAGCATGATATTTGACCCGGGCGTCCCCCTCCCCGGAAACCTTACGGGTTCACTGTCACAGTCAGCGGACTGTTCAAAGTGAAATCAATCCTTGTTTCAGGCGGAATTTTTACGGGCGGGGCCTTTGTGACCATCTGAACGCCAGTTCCTGCGCCTGCGCCGACGCCCGCGCCGATTGCTGCTCCTTTACCGCCGCCGGCGATGGCGCCAATAATGCCACCCAATGCGGCGCCGATGCCGGCCCGTTCGGCTGTCTGTTTGCCGCGGGAACCTGTCGCCAACTTCTCATAGGTTCCACTGTTGACGTTGTAAGCCTGGCCGTTAACCGTGACGCTGACCAGTTTCAGCTGGACCATTGACTGCCCTTTAATGTGGCCGGCGTTGCGATCGCTGACAACGCGCAAACGAGCCTTTGCGTAACGCGGAATGACGATCTGGCCATTGTCAGATACGGGGGTGTCCACCGTGGCTCCGACTTCATCGCCGGCTTTGTTGACCGACGAGTCGACGGCGTCAACAAGTCGCACAGTGATAACAGTCCCGGCCGGAACGGTGACGTTAACCGGCTGAGGAGGCGGAGGAGGGGCATTCATGTCTTGCGCAGAAGCCGGGGGCGCTTGCTCGACGGGGGCCGGAGCCTGCGAGGACGGTTCCGCGGGAGGTTCGTTTTGCGCGACGGCCCGAGAACGGCGGCGGCTGGCTCGGGGTTCGGCCTGAGTGGGAGTTTCAGGTGCCGCAGCCGCCTGACCAGGGGCGCCGACGGCCAGTTGGTCGATCACCTGTTTAACCCCTGGGGCGCTCTGGGCAAACTGCTCAACCTGGGCTTTTTCCTGGTCGTTGCCCACCGTGCCCGACAGGACAACTACACCCTGCTGAGAAACCACGCGAACATCCTGGGTTTTCAGGACAGGGTCCTGATAAAGCTTGGACTGGATCGAGGAAACGATGGCCTCGTCATTCGGGGCACTGGAACTCTTGAAAAGGCTGCAGCCGCTGGTGGCAAGAGCAATGGTCATTACCAGGGTTGCGATGCGGATCTTAGGGTTGATCATATACACCTCTCCGCCGCCAAACAATGTGCGGCTTATACCAGCTTATATGCGAAGATCCACTTGCTGGTTTTGTTTCCCCACCCAACATGCAGTTTAACCCTTCCTCAAAAACAAAGTCCAATGATAATACGGGGTTGCAGGGCAGCAATTTCTTAGAGCGG
>JAJXZM010000023.1 GCA_021780055.1 Acidobacteriota bacterium | reverse complement strand
CAATCGCGCGCACGGCGGTGGGCAAAGCGCCGCGCGGCACGCTGCGCAACACCCGGCCGGACGACATGGCCGCTGCGGCCATCAGCGAAGCGCTGAGGCGAGTTCCGGGCCTGGAGGCCGCCGAGATTGAAGACGTGATTCTCGGCTGCGCGATGCCGGAAGCTCACCAGGGCAACAACGTGGCGCGGATTGCGTCGCTCCGCGCCGGGCTGCCTGTGACCTGCTCGGCGATGACCATCAACCGCTTCTGCTCGTCGGGCCTTCAGGCGATTGCACTGGCGGCCGAGCGCATCATGGCCGGCTTTGGTGACGTGATCGTCGCCGGTGGAACCGAGACCATGAGCATGGTGCCGATGGGCGGCTACCATTTTTCTCCGAATCCCTATCTGGTGGACCATTATCCCGACGCTTACCTCAGCATGGGTTTGACGGCGGAAAATCTTGCTAGAAAATATCAGATCACTCGCGAACAGCAGGACGCTTTTGCGCTGCGCAGCCACCAGCGTGCGATCGCCGCCATCGACGCGGGCCGGTTCAAGGAAGAGATTGTGCCGCTCGAGGTGGTTGAGGTGGAGATGAACGGCAACGGTACGCCACAGACGCGCAAGATCATATTTGACACCGATGAAGGCCCACGCCGCGATACTTCCCCTGAAGCCTTGGGGAAGCTGAAACCCGCTTTTCATGCCAACGGGACGGTGACCGCGGGAAACGCCTCGCAGATGAGTGACGGGGCAGCCGTGGCAGTTGTAATGTCTGCGGGAAAAGCAAAGTCAATGGGAGCAAAGCCTCTGGCCCGGTTTGTCAGTTACGCTACCGCCGGGACGTTGCCCGAGGAGATGGGCATGGGGCCGGTTTTTGCCATTCCCAGAGCGCTGAAGTTTGCGGGCCTCAAACTTTCCGAAATTGAACTCATTGAGCTGAACGAAGCTTTTGCGGTGCAGGCGCTGGCTGTGATCCGCGAGGCTGGACTTGATCCGGAAATCACCAACGTCAATGGCGGCGCCGTCGCGCTTGGACATCCGCTTGGTTGCACGGGCGCGAAGCTGACAGCAACTTTGCTGGGCGAAATGAAGCGAAGGAAGGCACGCTACGGCATGGCCACCATGTGCATCGGCGGTGGCATGGGCGCGGCAGGAATTTTTGAGAACCTTCAGTAGGGTTTGAGACTTCGCAGAGCGTGTTTTTAAGCCGATTTTGGCGCCTGTGGGGGACGATCTTTTTTCGCGACTGAACAAGCAGCGGGAGACGAAGAAGTTGACGTCCGTCGGGGGCCTGTTCCGGCGCAAGAAAACGAGGATTTCAATGACAACGGGCGAATCAAAACAGCGGATTAATGGCGGCAGTTTTCTTATTGAGCAGCGCAAGCCGGAAGATATCTTTACGCCCGAGGATATGACGGACCAGCACCGCCTGATCGCACAGACGGCTGAAGAGTTCATGCAGCAGGAAGTGGTTCCGCGCGTGCGCGAGATTGAAGAAAAGAATCTGCCATTGCTGCGCGAACTTCTCAAGAAGGCTGCGGAAATCGGCTTGCCTGCCACCGACATTCCCCAAAAGTATGGTGGGCTCGAACTCGATAAAATTTCTTCCATCATTGTGGCGGAAAAGACCGCCCGCAACGGTTCGTGGACGGCGACCATCGGCGCGCAGGCCGGCATCGGAGTCCTTCCGATTGCCTATTTCGGGACGGAAGCGCAAAAGGCGATATACGTGCCAAAGCTGGTCAGCGCGGAATGGGTAGGTGCGTACGCTCTGAGCGAGGCGGGCTCGGCTTCCGACGCGCTCAACTGCAAAACGCACGCCACGCTAAGCACCGACGGCAAGTATTACATCCTGAACGGCTCGAAGATGTGGATCACCAACGGGGGCATTGCCGACGTCTTCATCGTATTTGCAAAAGTTGATGGCGAGAAGTTTACGGCGTTCATTGTCGAACGCAGTTTTCCCGGCGTGTCGCCGGGGGCCGAAGAGCACAAGATGGGCATTCGCGGCTCATCCACAACGCCGTTGAATTTTGAAAACGTTCCGGTACCCGTGGAGAATGTGCTGGGCGAAGTAGGCAAGGGTCACTTGATTGCCTTCAACATTCTTAACGTGGGCCGGCTGAAGCTAGGGGCAGGCTGTGTCGGTGCGGAGAAAATACTGATCGCGGAATCGGTCGGTTGGGCCCGGCAGCGCGAAGCCTTTGGGCGAAAGATAGCTGAATTTGGTCTGATCAAGGAAAAGCTGGGCGAGATGGTGGCCTTGACCTATGCAACGGAAAGCCTGTCGTACCGCACGGGCGGCTTGATCGACGGGAGGCTGAAAGGCGTCGACCTGGGCGCTCCGGATGCGACCGGGCAGATTCTAGCCGCGCTGCGGGAATACGCCGTCGAGTGCTCCATTTTGAAAGTTGTGGGAACCGAAACGCTGGATTCGATTGTTGATGAGGCCGTACAGATCTTCGGTGGATACGGATTTTCCAGCGAATATGAAGTGGAGCGTACCTATCGCGATCAGCGCGTAAACCGGATTTTCGAGGGAACGAATGAGATCAACCGCCTGCTGATTACCGACATGCTGCTGAAGCGCTCGATGAAGGGTGAACTTGCATTGATTCCCGCCGCGCAGAAACTTCTGGACGAAGTCCTCAGCACATCGTCAGGCGAGGCGCCCGAAGATGACGAACCGCTCAGCGACGTGGCCGCAGTGCTGGAAGGTGCAAGGAAAGCGATGCTGCTGGTTGCCGGTTGCGCCGTGCAAAAGTACCTGCAGGCCCTTGCTGAAGAGCAGGAAGTGGTTGCAGTCATAAGCAATCTGGTGATGCAGATTTATGCAATTGAAAGCGCGCTGCTGCGCACCCGTAAGAAGATCGGCAAATCTTCTGCCGACACCTGCCGGACGGAAATTGATGCCACGCGAACCTTCGCCTACGAGGCGGCCGACCGGATTGAAGTGGAAGCGAAGCGCGCACTCGCAAGAATTTCTGAAGGCGATACGCTGCGAACGCAACTTGCCATTCTGCGGCGTTTTTTGCGCCGCACGCCGCCGGATGTTATCGGGCTGAAGCGGCAAGTGGCGGACCGCGCCATCGAGCTTGGCCGTTACCCCGTTGCTTAGCCGGGATGCCGTTCTGGGTCCACCTCAGCAGGTTGATCGTGAGGCTTTATTTCTGAATGGACGCTACAAGCCTTTCAAGATTTTGGCGGCGCCGGCCAAATCAGAAACGGCAAGAACCAGGTCGGATTTCTTTGTCCCTTTTGCCACTGTCGTGTAACTGTAATCGACGTTGATGTGCGCCTCTGCAAGGCGCTCCGCAATTTCCGCCAACGTGCCG
>JAJXZM010000376.1 GCA_021780055.1 Acidobacteriota bacterium | reverse complement strand
CAATGCTGAGCGGGTGCCGGAACTCCAGCCTGTTGCGGTATCGCCACTCCTGTTTGTGTAGAATAAAGCGCCTTTCGCCAAGGTTGCGGTCGCGGATCTCCCAATGCCGCAGGGGCGCTCCTACAATGGTGGCAAACGCCAGCCGGTTTTCATACTGATAGATGCTGCCGGGCTCATCGTTTTGAGAAAACTGGTAATAGGGTTCGGCAGTCAGGAATTTGCGCCAGTGGAAGGCGAATCCAGTGCTGAACTTGCGGTAAACGATGTGTCCCTGGTCCTGGCTGTAATGAAGACCGCCGGTCACCAGGAAATCGGTGCTCCTGCTGACCGCGTGCGCGGCATCAAAATTCGTCCGGGTTTCAAAATCCTGCCGTGGAAATGGCTGGACGATCTGGCAGAAAAGTTCCCCGGGGAAAAAGGCAAGAACGACAGCCAGTATTGCTTGGACAGGCAGACGATGCCGCCACCATGAACTTTCAGCTTTCACAAACGTTCTCTGTGATTACCTGTAACAGGACTGGAACTTTGACCTACCCGTTGAAGAGTAAGTGTTCCGATTATAAATCTTACCATAACAACTTCAGCGCAAACTGGATTTGACGGGCGCTTGTGGATGTGCTCGTGATGACTCCCGCCGTTGTTGCAGGAGTTCCTCCCGGCTGCGTGAAAGTAATCAGGTTGGGAGTGTTGAAGTTCGCCCGGTTGAGTCCATTGAAAAACTCAACACGAAACTCGGCCTTCAGCCTTTCCGTCAGACGGGTGTCTTTTAACAGCGACATGTCCAACGTTTCCAGCCCCGGGCCGATAAGGGTATTTCTTCCCACGTTTCCAAAAGTCCCGTTGGGCGGCACGATGAAGGCGTTGGGGTTGAAGTAGCGGTTCGGGCCTCCCAGGACAATCGGCCCACTGAACGCCGGGTTGAATGACGGCCGAACGGAGTTGCGCGTGTCACCGTTGTTGGATGGATTGAAGCTCAGCTGGGGAGTAAAGGGAAAACCAGAGCGCGCTGTTTCAATGGCGTCCAGCGTCCAGCCGCTTGCGAGAGTGCTCCACCAGCCGGCCGCTGCGCCAAGAAATCGGTGGCCCCTTCCGACCGGCAGGTCGTAGCTGCCGCTTAATACCGCAACGCTTCGCACGTCAAAAGTTGAAAGGCCATAATCGAGCGACAGGTTGCCCGGGTACATGGCCAGCCCCGGGGCATTTGTGGCGGCGCTGGGATTCAGAGTGTCTCCATTATCCAGGCTTTTCGACCAAGTGTAAACTCCCCGGAATTCCAGGCCGCGGGCAAAGCGATGCTGTACGTCGGCCTGCAGGCTATTGAAGGAACTGACACCTTCGGAGAACCAGGTCCATGAATTCGCCAGTTGCGGATTTGCGAGCGGTGCGCCGGAGGGCGTATAAAGTGCTCCAGCAGGAAGGTCGGCGGGGCACGACGACGCCGGGCAGATAACCTGCGCCGGAGTGTTGGCGTCGATGCTGACAATCTCATGGTACCCATGCGAGCCGACATAGCCGACCCGCACAACCGTGTTCTGCGTGATTTCCTGTTCGATTCCAAGGCTGTAGGCCTCCACCAGCGGCGTGTAGAGGCTGGGCTGAATTCCGGCCGGCTCGACCATGGTGCCGGTGGGCAGCGGCGCGCCGGGAACCAGGGGAAACGAAGACAGTGGCACATTTCGAATGTGGAAGGTCGTGTTGAAGGGCGCATTCTGGTCCAGCCGATAGCTCAGCGCGTCCTGCAGGTCCGCGTAAATCCCGAAGCCGCCGCGTACCACCGTTTTCCCTGTGCTGAACGGGTCCCACGCCAGCCCCACCCGTGGCTCGGGAAGGAACCGGGCGTTGTTGACGGTAAATACAGAATGGCCAACGCGAGGATTGGTTTCAATCACACCCTGCGAATCAAAAACGAAGTTTGCGGCCCTGCCTGTCGCCTCGTTCCAGCCGTTGGTAAACTCGTCGCGGAATCCAAGCGTCAGGGTCAGGTTATGTTTCAGGCGCATGTCGTCCTGCGCGTACCAGGCGCCTTCAAGCGAGCGCCAGGCCATGGCGGTGGGCGATGGGACAGCAACAAACGTTGAGACGTTTCCCTCCAGAAAATTCTGCAGGCTTGAGAATGACGCCTGCCCGTACTGCGAAAGCGCCAGCTGGTCGTTCGACTGGATCTGCTGAAACCACACTCCCGCGCTCAGTTGGTGAAGACCTTTGTGGATAGCCAGCCGATCCTCGTAGGTAAAGAGGTTGCGGTTAATGAACAGATTGCTTCCGATATTGCTTCCGGCCAGGCTGATCTGTGTTGCGGCATTTGGCGACGCGCCGCCTCCGATGACAACGGCCCCGACCGGTTTTCCCTGGACGAAGCCAGGCAGATCGACGGCCGACTTGCCTGTAAAAAAGTAAGCAGCGCGTGAAAATCCGACCCGCGCCACGTTCAGGGCAGTGGGGGAAATCACGTGGGTTTCTTCCAGACTTGCGACCTGCTCGCGGAGGCTCTCGATGTCCAGGCTGAGCGGGTTGGCGCTGGGCGTTACGTCAGCACTGTCGTCGATGGTGTAGATGGCGCTCGCGGAATCCCGGACGGAGAATTGCCGATCGAGCCGGAGGGTCCCGAAATCCTCCCGGATGGTCTGTAGCGGATGGCTGAAAGCTTCCGCGATTCCACTGCCAAGCTCAGGTCCGTTGGGCTCCGGCCAAAGCGAAAGCAAGGGAGCCGCTGCGGGCGCGACGCCAATATCAAGCAGTGTGCCGTTCGGGCCGGGCAGGAAGCCCTGGCGGGCCGAGTTGTCCGGGACCAGAGCCACGCTGCTGAGCATAAGGTGCTGTCGGTAGCCCTCGTAGTTGCCAAAGATGAACGTCTCATTTTTCTGAATGGGGCCGCCCAGCGCGCCGCCAAACTGGTTTCGTTGAAAGGAAGGCTTGGCTCCCTGGTCAAAGAAATTTCGCGCGTCGAAGGCGCTGTTGCGAAGGAAATCGAACACCCTGCCATGCCATTGGTTCGTACCCGAATCGGTAACGATGCTTACCTGAGCTCCCGGCCGCTTTCCGTACTCGGCGCCATACGCGCCCGTGACCACGTTGAACTCGCGGATGGCGTCCACGCCCAGCAGCTGTCCGCTGGTTCCGGCTGGCTGCATGTTGATCTCCGCTGCGCCAGTGTATTCAACTCCGTTCAGGAGAAAGATGTTTTCCTGCGGCCGCCGGCCGAGCACCGCAAACATGTTTCCTACCGCTGAATTGGAAATGCCGACGCCTCCGCCCTTCTCGGGCGTGGAGTCAACAATGCCGGGATTGAGCGTGAGCAGTTCGTCATAACTTCGCCCGTTAA
>JAJXZM010000212.1 GCA_021780055.1 Acidobacteriota bacterium | reverse complement strand
GCACGCAACCGCGAAGAGAGTCATGGCTTCGGCAAAACGGTTGATGGATGTGCGCCATTGCTGTCGCATCAGGAGCAGGAAGGCTGAAATGAGTGTGCCGGCATGGCCAATTCCGATCCACCAGACAAAGTTTACGATGGCGAAACCCCAGCCAACCGGAATGTTGATTCCCCAGATTCCAACGCCTTCGGCCAGCAGGGCCGTGATGGCGAAGTTAAGCAACAGGAGCAGCAACACGGCCATTCCGAGACCGACCTTATATTTCTTGCCGGTGCCTCGGGTGAGAACGATAGCGCTGATCTTGTCGGTTACCGAGCCGTAGGAGTGGCCGGGGCCAAGGACTTCGCTTCCTGGGGATACCAGCGTACCCACATTTTCGGGTTCTCTATCACCCATCCCCTTACTCCTTGATCTCCGGATTCGGATTTCGCAACCGTGCCAGGTACGATGTTCGCGGACGAACGTTCAATTCGGCTAACAAGACGTAATTCCTCGATTGAGCTTTATGGTCTGCAATCTTGCTTTTCGGATCGTTGATATTTCCAAAGACAATAGCCTTGGTCGGGCAAACCTGCTGGCAGGCCGTGACCACTTCGCCATCCTTGATAGTGCGATTTTCGACCTCGGCCTTGATCTCGGCTTCCTTGATACGCTGCACGCAATAGGTGCATTTCTCCATCACGCCGCGGCTGCGAACAGTCACATCCGGGTTCCGCAATCCATAGAGACTCGGCGTCTGCCAGTCAGAATAAAGGAAAAAGTTAAACCTTCTAACTTTGTAGGGGCAGTTATTTGAGCAATACCGCGTGCCGACGCAGCGGTTGTAAACCATCAAGTTCAAACCCTCGGGACTGTGCACAGTGGCGCCCACAGGGCAGACATACTCGCAGGGCGCATTCTCGCAGTGCATGCAGGGCATCACCATGTGGTAGGTTTCGGGATTTTCCAGGCTGCCGCGCCAGTAAGTGTCCACTCGGACCCATTGCATGATGCGCCCTGCGTCAACCTGTTCCTTGCCCACCACCGCGATGTTGTTCTCGGCGTAGCAGGCCACCACGCAGGAGTTGCAGCCAACGCAACTGTTCATATCGATGGCCATGCCCCACTGATATCCCGTGCTGTAGTCATAGCGCGGATACAGGTTGGGCGCCTGGAGCGTCTCTTCAGTGGGATCGGCCGCGAAATCCGGATTGGCCTGGAACTCCTTGAGCGTGGCCACGCGGACCAGGTCGCGGTCGAATGCTGCCGCGCTTTCCTGTTCTTCCTTGCGGCCGCCTTCAGTGATGATGTTGTGGTGTTGGGTGACTACAAGATGATATTTGTCGCCGGTCTTCCGGGGTTTTAAAATCGGACCGAACCCGGGCTTGTCGGAGGTCCAGATCGAATAGGCATTGAATCCCGTCCCGTTGCCAACGCGCCCCGCGCGGGAGCGGCCGTAACCGAAAGTGACGGTTACGCAACTGTCTGCGTGCCCGGGCAGAATATAGACCGGTAAGCGAAGTTTGCGCCCCTCGTAGGTGACCTCCACAACGTCGTCGTTCATCACGCCCAGTTGTTCGGCGGATGCCGGGCTGATAAGCGCCGCATTGTCCCAGGTTATCGTGGTCAGCGGCTTCGGGAGTTCCTGCAGCCAGGAACTGTTGGTGTAAGCGCCATCCCAAATCGTCGGGTCGGGACGGAAGGCAATCTCCATCACCGCAGAGCCATTCGAGGAAGGCTTTGCAAAGCCGCTGGCGAAATCAGGCTTGGCAGTTACGCTCTTTGCCGGAGAGGTGGTTCCCGGTACCACACCCTTTTCAAGGCAGGTTTCCCAGAACGTCTCGAATTCAACGGGCGTTGCAAGGTTCTGGCCCGACCAATAATTGCGAACCCACTCATGGGGAGTTTGGCCGGGGTTCCCAAGCAGCGCGCCCAGAATCTCGTGCGGCGAGCGGTTTGCATAGAGCGGAGCAATCAACGGCTGCACAATGCAGGCTGTTCCGTCGTAGGCGCGCTCATCGCTCCAGGATTCCAGGAAGTGAGTCTGCGGAATGAGCCAGTGGCACTGGTAAGAGGTTTCGTCGTTGTAAATTCCGAGCCGCAGGCGAAGCTTGACCTGATCGAGCGCCTTTCCAAAGGCGAGATCGGCGGGCGCGTTATAGACCGGGTTACCGCCGATAATGAGCAGCGTGTCCACCTTGCCGGCGTTCATGTCGCCCACAAGCTCGCGGATGGAATCCATCTCGTTGACGGGCTGGGCTTCAATCGGATCGATATAAACAACGGTCTTGCCATTGTTCCCGAGCGCCTCGTTGATGGCATGGGCAAGCGCCTGAACGATGGGCGGCTGCTGCTCGCCGGCAATCACGATGCCTGAACCGCGGTGCTGCTGCAGGTCGCTTGCAACCGAGGAAATCCAGTTTGCGGGAACCCCCGCCGGCGACTGAACTCCCGCGTCAACGCCTTTGACACCCAGAGCGCTTGCGAGCGCCTGGGCATAGGCTTCAACCTGGCTGGGCTTGAGCGGGATGCGATGGTCAGCCGATGCGCCGGTGATGGTTGCCATCGACTCCACAACATAAAGGCGGTTCATCGTGCTTTGGGCGTTGACGATTCGGCGCTTGTCGGCAAAGTCGCGTGCGTAGCGGACACCGCCGGTTCCCGAGCACAGGAAGTCGGAGTCAAGCGAAACCACTACATCCGCCTGGTCAAACTTGTAATAGGCGCTTTGATACTGCCCGTACACCGCCTTGATGCCTTCGCGTTCGGCATGGCGGTTGACAGGCGTGTACTGGTGCCACTTGGCCTCAGGGAAGGCGGTAATCAGGGCCTTGAGCTGGCTGCCGAGCGTCGGCGAAGTCACCGTTTCTGTCAGGATACGGAACCCCGCCCCCTTGTTTGTTAAATAAAGGCTCCGCAGCTGGCCCAGCAGTTCAAGAAATTCGCTGTAGTTGGTGATCGCCCCTGCGTGCATCACTGTCTGAGCGCGGTCAGGGTCCCAGAATTGCAGCACTGATGCCTGCGCGAACACGTCCGTACTGCCCAGGCTTCCGGGGTGATCGGGATTGCCTTCCACCTTGGTCGGGCGGCCCATGTTGCTCTTCACCAGCAATCCGAGCGCACCGCCTTCAGGGCGGGGCATCGAGGTCGCATAGAATAGCGGGTGTCCCGGAACAAATTCTTCTGCCGGCCGCACATAGGGAGCAATATGCTCGATGGGAAGCTTTGTGCAGGCGGTCAACCCCGCCAGCCCCGCGGAAGCCGCCATCAGCTTCAGCATGTTTCGCCGGCTCACGCCTGTTTCCAGCTTGGCGAGCGGCGGGTTGGTGGGAAATTCCTGGCGCGCAAGCT
>JAJXZM010000463.1 GCA_021780055.1 Acidobacteriota bacterium | reverse complement strand
ATTTCAGCTCCTGGGGGGCCGGAACGCCCCCGGACGGGATTGGCTAGCCGCGCAGCGGCTACCGCCTGAGGTGTTGTTCAACTAGTGTCGCCCGCCGGTGCCGTTTCTCTGTAATTCCATGGGAACCACCGAGTCGGATTCTCTCGCGCTTCCTCGGCATGCCCCTGAAGCGCGTTGAGATAATCCAGCGGGTTGGCCGCACACAGCCGGCAGGTGTGGATCAAGCTCATGAAGAGGTCCCCCAGATGGGCGCCGTTCTGGGTCTTGTAGGCCAGTGAGTTTTTCCGATGAAGGATCGCCATCTTCAAAGCCCGTTCGCAAATACTGTTATCGAGGGGTGCCCCGGCCTTTTGCAGGAACAGGGTTAAAGCCGGCCAGTGTTTGAACATGTAGTTGAAGGCGTCGCCCAACCCGGAGTTGGGTTCCACCCGCTTTTGTTCCAACTGCTCGCGCATCCAGTCTTGGAGATCGTCCATGGGTTTTTGGCTGTGCTCCTGGTGGAAGCGGAGTCGGGCCTCAGGCGTGAGCTTCAAGTCCTTGGCTTGCGCGTCGTATTTGTAAACCTCGCCCAGGCTTTCCAGCACGTGCTGGCACTCCTGCGGGAAGTCCGAGGCGATGTCCACGAACTGTCGCCTTCCGTGCGCCAGGCAATTTGCCAAAATGGTCTGGAACTCCTTGGAAGGATTGCGCGAGAGCGCGTCGCACATCTGGATGGGAGGTGGAGCTTCCGTGGCGCGACGGGCCAGCAACTGATCCAGGTTCTCGCCAGCGTGGCGGTGGCCGGTAACGAACAGAGCAATGCGATGGCCTTCCACCTCCGAGAGCAGGCTGGTGGTGAAGATGCCCGTGCGCTCGGAAGCCTCAGCGGCGGCCTGGGTCTGCCGGCTCAGGTTCTGCACGCGCATGGTGGTGTCGTCGTTGTGGATTAATTGGCCCTGGGCGGCCAGGGTGCGCAAGGCTTCGTGCACCGGCTCCAGGGCTTGGCCCGCCTTGGCCATCAGTTCCCATTGCGTGGAAGCAGGCAGTCGCACGCCAAGATCTGTTTGCATTTTATCCAATCGGTAATGGGGCAAGCCGCCACCGAAACGCAAATAGCCCAGCATGGGGCCGACGCTCGGAGCAAACTTTTGCAGGCCCGCTTCCGGAGGCGGTGGGGCCGTGAAGAGTTTACCGCAGAGCGCACAACGCAGCTTTTCCAGCTCGAAGCGCGTGGCGGCAAATAGAGACTGGGCGGTAATGCGCACGAGCTGAGCGGGCTGCTTGAGGAGGTAGAGCTTGCCCTTGTTGCAATCGGGACAGCTATCCCCCGGATGCAGCTGGGGGTGGGGCACTTTGACCCGCTGGGCTCCCGTATAGTTGGCCGCGGCGGTGCGGCCATGACCTTTACGCTTGGTCGGAGGCGCTGCGGCTGCCGCAGCTGACGTCGGCTGAGGAAAAATCTGACTGGTTTTCTCGGTCTTAGGACTCGCACCATAATTATATTGCCAACTTAACTGAGTGATATGTATCTATGTGTGCATGAGGCGAGATGACGAGTTGGAAGCGGTGATCATTTCGAAATACGTGGTTGTCGCGCCGGTTCTGAACGAGCGGGCGCGCCGCCTTTGGGCTGCGACTGAATCACTCGCCCTGGGCTACGGCGGCGATGCGCTGGTCTCAGCAGCGACCGGGTTGGCGAGGCAGACAATCCGCAACGGTCGGCGTGAGATTGCTCTCGGCTTACCCGACGCTGGGCGAGTGCGCAGCCCCGGCGCCGGGCGTCCGAGTCTTAAGCAGACACAACCTGGGTTAGAGGCGGCGCTGGAACGACTGGTAGACCCGGTCACACGAGGCGATCCAATATCTCCGTTGCGTTGGACGTGTAAGAGCCGAGCGAAGCTGGCAGCCGCTCTTGCGAAAGAAGGTTGGCGAGTGAGTTCGACCAGTGTCGGACGGCTGCTCAACCGGCTTGGATATCGCCTTCAGGCAGTGCAGAAGTCTCGGGAAGGGGCGAAGGACCCGGACCGCAACGCGCAGTTCGAATATATCAACGCCACCGCTACCGACTACCTGCAGCGCCAGGAGCCGGTGATTTCCGTTGACACCAAGAAGAAGGAATTGGTCGGTAATTTCAAGAATAGCGGGCGAGAGTGGCAGCCGACCTCCACGCCGGAGAAGGTGTTGGTGCACGATTTCCCCCAGGACGCGACGGGCAAGGCCATCCCCTACGGTGTGTATGACATGGGTCGTAATGAGGCGTGGGTTAGCGTCGGGCGTGACCACGACACTCCTGAGTTTGCGGTCGCTTCAATTCGGCAGTGGTGGAAGATGATGGGCAAGCGTGCCTACCCCAATGCCGCTGAGCTCTTCATCACCGCAGATGCGGGTGGCAGTAACGGCTACCGGGCACGCGCATGGAAGGTCGAGCTACAGAACTTCGCCGACGACAGCGGGCTGCGGATTCGGGTAAGTCACTTCCCGCCTGGAACCAGCAAATGGAATAAAATCGAGCACCGGCTATTCTGTCACATTACTCAGAATTGGCGCGGCAACCCGCTGCGGACCTTCGAAACCATCGTGGACCTGATCGGCAACACGCGAACAGCGGCGGGCCTTCGTGTGAAGGCAAAACTCGACCCACGGTCCTACAAGACTGGCATGGAAATCACCAAAGCGCAGATGCGTGAACTGAAGCTGTGTCCCGATAAGTTCCGTGGCGAATGGAACTACGAACTGCAACCTCGGACTTGAAAAGATAATTTCGATCAAAGTCCTTAGAGTCACTGGCACGAGTTCGAGCAGAGGGCTTTCGGCGTGCCCTGATTGCTGTCGCCACCGGCCTCGGTAAGACCTGGCTCGCCGCGTTCGATGCGCTTTGTCTTGGCGATCAACTTGAACGCCGGCCGCGGGTCCTGGTCGTGGCTCATCGCGCGGAGATCCTGATCCAGGCGGAAGCAACGTTTCGCACAGCTCTGAATTCGCAATGGGAAGATACGAAGGTGGCATGGTACCTGGCGGCGGGCTCAGACATGGCGGGCGACTTGGTCATTGCGTCAGTGCAGAAGCTGTCGCGACCGGAGGGCCTCGCTAAACTTTCTTCGGAGAAGTTTGATTATGCCGTAATCGACGAGGTTCATCATGCTGAGGCTCCGAGCTATCGTAAGGTCCTGGCCCGGTTGCAGGCTTCATTCACTGTCGGTTTGACCGCCACCCCGGAGCGATCGGACGGCGTTGACGTGGCGAGGCTTTTCGATGACGTCCTGGCCTGGCAAGCCACCATCGGAAACGGAATTGAAGAAGGCTCACTGGTTCCCTTCCATTACGTTGGTTTGAAGGACGACATCGACTTTCAACAGATTCC
>JAJXZM010000306.1 GCA_021780055.1 Acidobacteriota bacterium | reverse complement strand
GCTCAGGGGGGACGGTGTTGCCAATGGGGAAGCCGCGCGTGATGATCGTCCCTTCGGCGCTCCGCAAGGGCATGAAGTAAGGTTTTGCGACTTTCGGATCAAAGTAATAAGTGGTGAAGGGTTTCCCTCCGATCAGCACATTTATGTGCGTCGCTTCACGCTGAAGTTCAACGCTTTCGCCTGCTGCATACATAACGGAGGAGATCAGAACTGCACAAGCGAATACCAGAAACGCTGTAAGCACTGTTTTTCTGCGGGGCATGGGTAGACCTCCCGAAAATAATAATCGGCGCAACCGCCGGCCACCGGCAACCGGTGGGGTCGAGAAAGTTGACACAAACAGCGAGACCACCAACCGGGACATCATGCGCATTAGCGGTACGGATCGCTTTCGTTCTGTGATCAGCTCTGTGACTACCTAGGAAAGAAAGTGTAAAGTCTCTTTGACCAGCCGTTGCGTACCTGTAAACGGATCACCCGCCTGGGTTTCCCATTCCATTGAGAAGTATCCCCGATAGCCGCTTGCCTTTGCAATGCCAAAAGCTTTCGCCAAGTCGATCCTGTAAACAGTCCCGTTGTCGGAAATAACTTCGTCCTTGACGTGGGCCATATTGAAAACGTGTTTGAACATGGCTTCAACGCCGCGGTAGTTGTAGGCAGCGTCGCCCTTCAGCATCGTGTTGCCGATGTCGGGAAGCGCCCGCAGATACGGATTGCCGGCCTTCTCAATGATCTTGACGATGAGGAACGGATCCTCGTTCACGAGGCTGTCGTTCTCAAGATTGACCACAATATTCTTGCTGGCCCCGTAATCCGCGAGCTCACCCAGGCTCTGGGCCGCCCGGTCAACGCTGGGTTTAACCCCTCGTGTGCCTCCGAGGTGTTGGCGCACGCTTGGTGACCCCAGAGTAACAGCAATATCGATCCATTTCTTGCTGCTTTCGACGGAGGCCTTGCGGACCGCGGCGTCCGGGTCATAAAACCTGCCTGCACCCAGCCCCAGATCAACAAAACGAGACCCCGCCCTGTCCATTTCTTTCCTCAGGGTTTCGATGTACCGGGGCTCGGCTGAGGGGAAGTGCGCCGAAAGCGGGTTGATGTTGCGTATGTTGAACTTTTCGATGGCCATTTTCGCAAACCCGATGATGTCCATTCCCGGTTTGCTTCGGTCACGATTGGAATTACCGGGAGCTTCCATATAGGCACGGAAGGGCCAGGATGTCAGCGCCAGGCGGTCGATGGGTCTTGTCGGGAATGTGAGTTTGGGTTCACGCGCGTAGGCAACCGAACCCAGGTTCTGGAAAACAACGCCTAGCCCTAAGGCCGCGGAACTCTTAAGGAGGTCGCGACGGGAGAGATTCATAGTTTCCAAACCTCCGTGGTGGCAGATTGATCGATTGATGGCCAGTTCCTGTTTGTCCGCTTCTCTCTTGCTCCTGGCATGGGCAGAGTTGACACTTTATCCCCTAAGCCCAAAGCAACGAGGTAACGTTTGACAAGAATTGAATTCAAGAGCAACGAATAACACAGAGATTTACAAGGTGTCAAGCATCAATATTCATTACTTATTTGAAAACTTTCACAGGTGTCACGTGAAGGCCTTCGAATTCCAGCAGGTGAATTCTGCCTTAAATGGCTCCGTTATGAACCCGCGGAATTGGCAATTGTCACCCTGCGGCGTCGGTCCTTTTAAACCGAGACAGAATTCAGGATAGACCGCATAATGGTTATTTGTTCGGGTCGTGTCCAGCGGATGGGGCGCCACCCCTTTTGTGGGGCGCACATAAACGCGGGTGAGAACAAATCGACCAGCATGCTGCACAATTCAGATCGACAAATTTGATAATTCTTGTGTAACTTAGACCGTTACGATTCCTGCAATCTGATCAATACCGGGATTGTTTGGGCTGAGGGTACGCTTTGACCCATGTGCAAATAAGGTGACGGGCCCGGGCAACTGAGGACATATCGAGTGAAATTTCTGCAAAGCCTGGCATCTAAGCTTGAACACACGCTGCTCCTGTACGGGGGCTGGGGTCTTGTGGGCATAGCCACGCTCGACTCCGCCGGTCTTTCGATGCCCGGTGTAAAAGACTTTCTTCTTATCTACCTTTCCAGCCGTGACCCGAGCAAGGCATGGATTTATGCTGCGGGCTGTACTCTTGGGACTGCGACAGGCTCATTCTTCATATACTTCATTGGCCACACAGGCGCGCGCCTGCTGAAGCGAAAGCCGTCTGACCGTGAAATGAGCCGGGCCAAGAAGTGGCTGATAAAGAATGACTTCCTGACGGTCCTGGTGGCGTCCTTGTTGCCGCCTCCGCTTCCCTTCAAGCCGATTTTGCTGGGATCGGGGGCATTGAAAATCAGCCCCTTTCGGTTCACCTGCGCTCTGCTGCTTGGAGGTTCGCTCCGGTTCGGCGCGGAAGCCTGGATCGGGGTCCGTTACGGAATGGGGGGGGAAGACTTCCTCAAGAGGAACGTTATCTGGATTTCCTTGGGATTTGTCGCAATCGTGGTGGTCTCCGCCCTCGTCCACCGATGGTGGAAGGGGCCCGGAGACAAGGACGAAACGTCAACGACCTCGGCGACATCCTCGGGCGGCACTCAGGATTGATTGTTTTGGAACCTTCCCGAGAAGCTGAATGCCTGGGAGCGTACGTGCAGTTCGTGATCGAGCTGGATCCTGATGGCGAACCCTCCGCGCTGCATTCTTGCTGACTGAAAACGAAGGTCGCGGATGGTAACAGTGACGCCGTTTTCATTGGAAACAACTTGCGGCCAGGGATACCTTGCGAAATCCATGAAAACCCGGGCCGTGCGTGTCGCCATAGCTGCTTCAAGAGCTGGTGAAGGCGTTGATTTGTGGAAGACGCGTGCGTCTTGCGCGGCAAGTCCCTCGCTGAGAACGTCGACCGGCAGCACATAAAAAGCCTGTGGGGTTTCAACAACTCCGGTCCAGTCAAATGGGTTAGTAAAACCCGGAAACGCGCTAGCACGCTGGGGGATCGCCTGACGGTAGGTCATTGAATTGAGCATGTTCAGTGCCCGGCGGTGGCTGAAGTCACGCAGGCCCCACAGCGCGACCACGGCGCATAAAGCGAAGACAGCCCCACCTTGATAACCGGTTTTGCGGGCGCCTACTTCCTCGCTGATCAACCGGAAAAGTGCGGGAAGGGCCAGACCTGCGATCAGGACCAGCCAGAGGAGAGGGTCGATAATGGGCTCGATGTCCCAGGCGTACCAGTGGCCATTGAAGGGTAGAAATGGGCGGACTCCGTAAGCGTTTGTGAAGTCAAGGAGCATGTGGCTTGCCGTTGCCACCCAGCAACCAACCAGGAGCCAG
>JAJXZM010000335.1 GCA_021780055.1 Acidobacteriota bacterium | reverse complement strand
ACGCAGGAATTTGCTTCAGCCGTGATTCAAAATCTGTAGCTAAACAGGACTGTCGACAGGCGTGAGGTAATAGCCGCTGACGCGCCACTCGCCGTTCTTCTGCATGATCATGGAGACAACTTCATCCGCCCTCCCGCGCCTTGCGAGCTTGATTGCAAACCGCAGTGTTTCATGCTCGCCTGCGGGAAGCCCGGGTGGGTTCACGGCAAACGTCGAGTCTCTGAACTTGCGAGACAGCACCTTGCCGTATTGTTCGTGCAGTTTTTTCATCCCCGCGATCCAGTCGGCTTTGGTGACCCTGTCCTGAAAAGACTTGGCGGCCCGGTCCCAACTCGCGGCGTACCGGCCTTTGTCCAGGAGCGCAAGCCATTTCATGGCGGCCCCTCTGCCATCCTTGGTGGGCTTGACCATAGCCTGCGGGTTCGCGAAAGAGGGCTGACAAAGGCATAGGAGCGAGCAGATCGCGACGATCGCCCTCTTCATAACTGATCCCTCCCGATTCGTTGCCCCCATTATAACGCCCCGCGCCAGGCGAAAAAAACGGGCGGCGCCGCGCCGTTGCGATTTAAGCCAACAGGGGGTGGAGTCGCAGCCGTTTCAGGCGTAGAATTTTGACAAGGGCAGAAATTCGAACGAAGCAGGAGTTCCAGCATCCTGAAAGGACCAGGAGGCCGTTAGTGGAAACCTTGCTGATAGTGCTTTGCGTCGTTATTTTTCTTCTCGCGGCTGCCGTATTCAGCCCGGCCGTGATCGCAGTTGATTCGCGCAACCGCCAGGTGCGCATTCGCTGGCTGCTGGCCCTTGAATTCCAGATGCCGCTGCCCGGCGCGGCCGGCCAGATGTATGTAGCCATCTTCCGCAAGCCGTTCCCCATCCGCGAAGAACAAGCCGCTGCAGAAACCGCCGGAGTAAAGAGCGAAAAGCCTGTTAAGCCCGCGCCAGCGGTTCGCAAGTCACATACAAAGCGGCGAACGGCAGGCCGATTCCTCGCGCGATGCCTGGGTGATTCTGACATTCGGCGTGCGCTAGCCCGGCAACTGTCTCTCCTGCTAAGGCGCATTTTCCGTTCCGCCAATCTGACTCGCTCGGACGTAGATATCTGGTTGCCTGATCCCGCGCTCAATGGGATGCTGGCGGGTGCTCTGGCGGCTTCGAACCGCGGATCCCGATCTGGAGTCCGGGTGAACTTTGTTGGTGAAAACAGCCTGTTTCTTGAACTGCGCCTTTATCCGCATCGCCTCTTCAAGGCATTTCTATTTTTCCTGCCCGGCCTGCCCTACCGGGCTTTGTTCAGACAGTGGCGCGCCTGTTCGGCCGCCCAACCGCAATGAAGTGGCCGCATGCCTGCGGGCTTCATTCGGAAAAGACAAAAGTTCCAAAGTGAAGGAGGCAACTGTGAATCCGGCACAAGACATACTGAAAGGCCTGATCGGAGAACTCAAAGACATAGCAAAGACCGAAACTATTGTCGGTGCGCCTATCACCATGGGCGAATACGTCATCGTGCCTATCTCGCGAGTTTCGCTGGGAGTCGGAGCAGGCGGCGGTGTCGGCGAGGCCGAGGCGAAGAAGGGTTGCACCGGCGAAGGCGGAGGAGGGGGTGGCGGCATCCGGCTGAACCCCGTGGCGCTGGTGGCGGTTCGCGGAAGTGAGTTGACCGTGCACCGTCTGGGAGCCGGCGGTTCGCTCGGGCGCACCGTCGAGCGTATGCCCGACGTCCTGGAATCGACATTGGAGAAAGCATTCGACATGTGGCAGGCTCGCAAAGCCAGAGAAGAAAAACAGGGTTCCTGAAGCCATTGCACGATTGAAAGATTTGCGATTGTGTGATTGGCAAGTGCGAAAGGTAAATTATGAATGCTGAATGATGAATTATGAAAGAAGCATTCAAGCGCAGACAGACGTTTCTGGAAACTTCATCTTATCCTTCATAATTCAGGATTCATAATTTCCAGCCTCGGTGGGCAAGGCATTTTTGCCGCCGCCAGTTCCTCCTGGAGGTATGCGATTCGAACCTCGCTCCCCATCACGGTCCGGCTGATTGCTCTTTTAGCGTTTGTGTGCGCGTCTGCGCAGGTGCCGGCACAGACCATCTACGGAACCTGGATTGTCACCGCAAGCCACGGGCAGACCCTCCACGGAACGTGGACGGGCAGTTCCTCGCCCCAGAACCCGAATGTGGCGTCGGGCACCTGGACCCTGGCGAGCGGCGGCGAGATCGTCATCCAAGGAACCTGGCGTGCGGAAAAAAGCAGACTGAAGTGGGAGGGCCAGTGGACCGCCCAGACCGTTCGTGGAGATTCGCTGGCCGGCTCCTGGGGCACCGACGTTGAACACTGGCAGGGCAAAACGTTTCAGGACCTGCTGGAATTGACCCTCCGGGAAGAAGTCTCCGGCTGGTGGCAGATTGGTAACCAGCAAGGCAACTGGTGGCTGAAAGGCTCACAACACCGCGGCCGCTGAGCCGAAGTTCTGTGATACCCGTCGCTGCGTTGGCAGGCGGGCTATACTCCAGAACGGCGAAACTTGCTTTTTGCAAAGACCGGATTTTTTTGTTCATACAATCACCGGTCCCGTTTTCTCCGTCCGGGAAGTTGTAAAGAAGACTCCATCGCTTCTTATGAATTTAGAGAATCTTCTGTGTTGTAAGGAGGCGGTATGAGGCGACGAACGTTTTTCGGAAGCGCATTTGCTGGACTGGCTGCCACGGCTTATGGAGCGCGGCCTCCCAAGGCGAAGGCGGGCGGCATTCCGCAGCGCACTTTTGGCAAAACAGGTGTGAAGGTCACTGTGATCGGGCAGGCGGGTGGGCGCTTTCCGCTGATTTCCTTCGAGGAGGCGAAGGCCATCACGCTCCGCGCCTACGATCTGGGCATCAATTATTTTGACACTTCCATCGATTACTGGGACGGCCGCTCGGAAGAAGTTTACGGAGCGGTGCTTCCGCCTTTCCGCAAGCACATCTTCCTGACTACCAAGGCCAATGAGCGCACCCGCGCGGGCGCTGAGGCGGAGCTGGAAACTTCCCTCAAACGGCTGCGCACTGATTACGTGGACCTCTGGCAGATGCACGCTCTGAACGAGAAGGAAGAAGTGGACCAGATTTTTGGCCCCGGCGGCGCCATCGAAGCTTTTGAAGCCGCCAAGAAAGCGGGCAAGTGCCGATTTATCGGCTTTACAGGTCACCACGATCCGAATGTCCACCTGGCCATGCTGCACGCCTACGACAAATTTGATTCCATCCTGATGCCGCTGAACATTGCGGACGCGCACTACCTGAGTTTTCAAAACCTCACGCTGCCCGTCGCCGCCGAGCGCGGCATGGGCATCCAGGGCATGAAGAATTT
>JAJXZM010000600.1 GCA_021780055.1 Acidobacteriota bacterium | reverse complement strand
CGCAATTGTGGTGGCCCAACGGCGCGGGCAATCAGCCGCTCTATGTTGTCACAGCACAGTTGATAGATTCGAAGGGGCAGAACACGGACACGGCGAGCCGGCGGATCGGCCTGCGGAACGTTGAGGTGCTGCCGCCCAAGGATGGCGTGGCCATGCACCTGCGCATCAACGGCGTTCCAGTGTTCGCCAAGGGCGCTGACTGGATTCCCGCCGACAATATGCCCACACGCGTCACGCCGGAAATCCTTCGCTACTACATGACAAAGGCCGTGGAGTGCAACTTCAATTTCATCCGGCTCTGGGGCGGGGGATATTACGAGGAAGATGAATTGTTCGATCTCTGCGATGAGATGGGAATCATGCTTCAGTTCGAGTTCAAGTTCGCCAACGCCAGTTATCCCGTCAACGACAAACCGTGGATGGATAACCTTCGTGCGGAAATCGAGCAGCAGACGCGCCGGTGCCTGAACCATCCTTCTATCGTGATATGGAGTGGGAACAACGAAATTCAGTACTTCAAAGGTTACGACCATATATTCAAGGACGTGATTGGCGGCATCGTGAATCGCCTGGTACCGGGCGCGTTTTATGAAGTGGGCAGTGGTGCTCATGGCAGCGGCGACATTCACACTTGGGGCGTCTGGCACGGAAACAAGCCCGCGGAGTCTTACGGCAAGATCGAAGGCTTCGTCACCGAGTTCGGCATGCAGTCAACACCCGTTCCCATGACTGTTCACTCATTCACTGACGCGGCTGGCCGCCAGAGCGTCGATTCAGCGGTGATGCGTTACCACGAACTCGACGGAAGCGGCCACGGCATCGAAAAGATCCTTCGCTTCACTGAATCGAATTTCGGCAAAGCGCCGGATGATTTCGACGACACGCTGTGGCTGACGCAGCTCAACCAGGCGTGGACCATGCGCTACGGGGTCGAGCACTGGCGGCGCGACATGCCGCGATCCATGGCGGCGGCGATCTGGCAGTACAACGATTGCTGGCCCGGCTCAACCTGGGCCATGGTGGACTATTATCGGCGCTGGAAGGCCGTGCTCTACCAGTCGAAACATTTCTTTGCTCCCATTCTGGTGAGCGGCGTGCCAGATGCGAAAAGCGGACAGGTGGCAATCTTTGTCACGAGCGACAGGCAGCAGGACCTTTCCGCAGACCTGATTTGGAATGTGGCCAATCTCGCGGGTGACGTGCTCCGCGAGGGCTCAAAACAGATTGACGTTGCAGCGCGGACAAGCCGGGAGGCGGAAACGCTCGACCTCTCCGATCTGGTCAAGGCCCACGGCGCGGCGAACCTGCTGGTCTGGACCGAGGTTGTGGCGGATGGCCTTACGGTGGCGAAAAACACGCTGATGTTTGGTCGGCCCAAAGAGCTCAAGCTGAAGCAGCCGAGGCTGGCTTTTCGCTCAAGCGGCGGCGAGCAACAATACAATCTGGTGATCGAAACCGATGTTCCGGCTCTCTGGGTGTGGGCCAACGTGAGAGATGCCGATGCCGAGTATTCCGACAACTTCGTGGACCTTCGTCAAAGCCGGGCCGCGGAGATCCAAGTTGCACTCCAAAAGCCCATGACCCCGTTTGACTTTCAAAGCAGGCTGGAAGTCCGCAGCGTATACGACATTGCGCCGGGAATGCGTTCACGATAACAAGGTCCCGGCGCGGCCTTTCCACCAAGTTCCGGGTGCTCGATACGACGATTAGCGCTCAGAAGCGGTTTCGGATTAAACTATGCGGCCATGAGCAAACATACATTTTCCTTCATTCGTGCAGGGCAAATTGCGGCGCTTGCCCTGGTACTGACGGCGTGCCAGACAAAGCAGGCGGTTCATCCAGACATCAATCCCAGCGCCAACCAGCAGGCCATTAAGAAATTTCAGGTGCCGTCCGCGCAGGAGCCGCATCTTTCGCCGGCGGAGGTGACAAAGCTGCTTCGGAAGAAGGTCAAATACGTCTTTGTCATTTATCAGGAGAACCGGTCTTTCGATTCCTATTTCGGGACTTTCCCGGGTGCGGACGGCATCTTCAGCCAGAAGCCGGAGGGCACACCCGGATTCACTCAGCCCATCATCAACACCGATGGCACAACTGGCACCATTCAGCCATTCCGTATTGGGCCGAAGGAGTACGCGGCAGACACGGATGACATTGACCATTCTCATTCCATGATTGTCGCGAAGATGGACATACAGAACGGGCAGCCCCAAATGGATCGGTTTGCCATGACCGAAGAAAAAAAATACGCGAGATCCGGCAATCCCTCGCTGAAGGCCAAGCAGATGGGCGAGTTGGCCATGGCTTACGAAGATTGTGACACGATTCCGCTGCTCTGGCAGTACGCCAGCCGGTTTGTGCTGTTCGATCACATTTTTCAGGAAATGGCCGGTCCCTCAACGCTTGGCAACCTTGCCATCATTGCCGCACAGACGGGGCAGACGCAGTGGGCGCTGCATCCTAACCA
Source organism: Acidobacteriota bacterium (assembly GCA_021780055.1). The sequence continues at coordinate 883 of JAJXZM010000600.1, read as the reverse complement.
GGCCTACAAGGGCGATGGAGACAGCGGCCCCGGCGTACCCGTGATGAATGACAGCGACCCATTCTGGGGTTCGCCACTTGATACAACTCCTGCGGCCCGCAAGATGCCTGTCAACCCACACGACTTTCGTCCTGGAAAGAAGCCGAACCCGCAGGTTAATCTGACCTTTGCTTCGCTCCCGCTAACGATGCAGGGAGGCCAGCTCAAAGCCGTGGCCAAGCAGGACGGGAATCCTGGACGCGACCTGGCCGACGTCCGGCATGACATCCCCTACATCTCCGGGCGCCACCGCTCTCCGGTGGAGTTTGGATGGTACCAGGAAGGCTACGGCTCCAAGCATGTTGATATGGATGATGGTCCGGAAGACGCTTCCGGACTTCATGCGGCTTACATCACGCACCATAATGGCCCGCAATATTTCGGCTACGTCGCAAACAACGCCAAGATGCGCCAGCAACTCCACGGGCTGCACGCTTTCTTTGATGCGCTCAAGCAGGGATCCCTTTCAAAGGATGGCGGGGTTTACTTTGTAAAGGGCGGTTTCCAGAACCCGTTTGGTATCAAGCCTGCCGATCCTGACCCCCGCGTGCAGAAGAGCTTTAAGGGCGACGATGATCATCCGGCCTATTCCGACGCCGGGATCAGTGAGGCGCTGATAGCCAAGGCCGTCAACGCAATCGCCGAAAGCCCGTACTGGTCAGAAAGCGCCATTATCATTACCTGGGACGATTCGGAAGGCGACTACGATCATGTTCCGCCGCCGATCCTTGCCAAAGGTCCCGATGGCTCTGTGATCAGCGACGGCCCCCGAGTGCCGCTGATCCTCATTTCTCCTTATGCGCGCACGCACTACGTGGCCCATTCGCAGGGAAACCAGGCGTCG
>JAJXZM010000088.1 GCA_021780055.1 Acidobacteriota bacterium | reverse complement strand
ACCTACAACCGGCGCATCCGCCGCTTCCCCGATTCAATCGTCGCCCGCAGGGCACGCCTGGAACCGCGAGAACCCATCCCCAATCCGGAAATAGGAGACGAGGTTTAACAGGGGTCAATTCGTCTTCCGTAGCCACTTCGCTGCCCGGCCCACTGAACAACCAGCCGGAGACGAAGAGTTTCCATCTTTATCTACGCCGGATTTTTCGTACGATGCCTCGATATTAGCCCTAAAAACACCAAGCCCGCCAAGGAAGGTAGGCGGGCCTGGATAAATCAACACCTTTAGATTGGCTTCCTTTACTTCTTTTTCGTCTTGGGTTTCGCTTTCTTCTTTGCGGCCATAGACCTCCTTCCCTGAAGGGAACAAAGCCCGCACAAGGTCCACATCTAGTGGCCAAATGCTTCCCTGACCACGATATATAGTGCCGAACGAAACCATTGTCAAGAAAAATTTCACGGAAAAACGACACACGCCTGTTCCCGCTGGAAGGCGCAACCCCCCTCGTCCGTGCCATGCAATATTTGCAGGCATTATATGTTCGTCGGCCATGTTTTCAGACCCGGAAGTTCCGCCCTCAGTCAGCAGGTTTCTTCGCTTTTCAAGTGAATGGGTTTCGGCTCTTGTGGTATTGTGTGGCTACTATGAAGAAGAATGATGTCCATTCACGTCGTTCATTTTTGGCATTTTTTGCGGCGGCTCCTCTGGGAGCAGCTGCAGTAGCGGCCGCGGCCGCGAAACACATTCCGATAGGACTTGAGCTCTATTCGGTCCGCAACGACTTGCAGAAAGACCTGGCTGAAACGGTCAGGAAGGTTGCCCAAATGGGCTACCAGTGCGTGGAATTCTACGCCCCCTATTACGATTGGACTCCCGACGAAGCAAGGAAGGTCCGCCGCGAATTGGACAATCTGGGCATCCGCTGCTACTCCACACACAACGATCCAAAGTCGTTCACGCCGGAAGGAATCGGCAAGGCGATGGAGTTGAACCACATTCTTGGGACGCGTTATATTGTCATGGCTTCGGCCGGCGAGGTGACCACCATCGACGGCTGGAAACGGGTTGCGGAGACGCTGGACAAGGCAAATCATACGATGGCCCCTCACGGCTTGCACGCCGGCTATCACAACCATGATCTCGAGTGGAAACCGGTTGATGGCCAGAAGCCGATCGAAGTCCTCGCAGCTAACACTGACAAGAGTATTATGCTACAGCTCGATGTGGGCACTTGCCTTGAGACCGGCAACGATCCCGTGGCATGGATCAAGAGAAATCCGGGGCGCATTCGCTCTCTTCATCTCAAGAACTGGTCTCCCAAAGGGGGCTACAAGGTGCTGTTCAGCGAAGGCGTGGCGCCGTGGAAAAAGATTTTCGCCGCCGCTGAGAGCGTGGGCGGTGTTGAGTATTACCTGATCGAACAGGAAGGCAGCCGGTATTCCGAAATGAAAACTGCGGAGCTGTGTCTCCAGGAATATCGCAGCCTGCGCGGCTGAGGCATTACTCCCAATCAATATCGCAGGGGCTATTCAAAAAATCGCGGACACGTATGCACAACCAGGCCTTGCGCCTCTTGAAAATCAATCATGAACATGACAACTGACACCAACCGCCGTCCCCCACTATTTTCCCCTGGGAACACGCTGCCCTTCGTTCTGGTCACGGCGCTTTTCTTTTTCTGGGCGATTCCCAACAACCTGAATGACATCCTAATTAAGCAGTTCATGACCTCGTTCCAAATCACGCGGTTTGAGGCAGGGCTGGTGCAGTCTGCCTTTTATATGGGATATTTCTGCCTGGCGATGCCCGCAGCCTTTTTGATGCGAAGGTTTGGTTACAAGGCGGGTCTGGTCACAGGTCTGTTTCTCTTTGGCAGTGGCGCATTTCTGTTCTGGCCGGCAGCGAAAGTGGGAAGCTACGGTTTTTTCCTCTTTGCGTTGTTCGTCATCGCCAGCGGCCTTTCATTTCTTGAAACAGGGTCCAACACTTTTATCGCCGTGCTGGGAGATCCAAGGACTTCCGAGCAGAGACTGAATCTCTCGCAATCATTTAACCCACTGGGATCTATAACGGGAGCGCTGGTCGGCACGGTTTTCATTTTCTCGGGAATTGAACTAAACAGCCAGCAGATTGACGCGCTCAAAGCGCAGGGCACACTCAAAGCTTACCTGCAGACCGAAACGTTGCGGGTAGTGCATCCTTACATGGTGCTTGGAGTGGTGGTCTGGATCATGGCGTTTCTGATTTTGCGGACAAAATTTCCCCAGATCAAGGAAGAAGCGGCGGCCAGGGATTCTCGCGATAAGGGAAAGCTCAGCGATTTGCTGCACTATCCTCATTTTCTTCAGGGCGTCTCGGCGCAGTTTTTCTATGTAGGCGCGCAGGTGGGAACCTGGAGTTTCCTAATCCAATACATCCAGGACTACACCCATCAAACCGAAAAGGTCGCCGGTTATTTGCTTACGGGCAGTCTGGTGGCGTTCGGCGTTGGCAGGTTTGTAGCCACTTACCTGATGAAGTTTTTCCGCCCTGCCCGCCTGATGGGCGCATTTGGAGTCATGAACATGGCGCTGGTTGCAGTGGGTGTCCTTTTTCCGGGTTGGGTGGGAGTCTGGGCGGTGTTCCTCACCAGCTTCTTTATGTCTTTAATGTTCCCCACCATTTACGCGCTGGGCATCAAGGGGCTGGGTGCTAACACAAAGCTCGGTGGATCGTGCATCATCATGGCCATTGTCGGAGGCGCGGCTGCACCGCCGGCCATGGGACTCTTGTATGGAATCTGGCACAGCATGGCCATTGCCATGATTGTTCCTCTCATCTGCTACGCCGTGGTTACGCATTACGCCTACTACGGATCCAAGATGAAAACCATCCACGCTGAGCCTGCAGAAATTTCAGAGGCCGCAACTCTGTGATGGACATGATGCAACTGCGGTCCCCTTCGCAAGTAAGCATCAGGCAAACCATTTTCTACAGCATCTGCTGATGGTCTGTTTCGAGGAGCAGTTATGAACGATTTTCCGCAATTTGACTTGAGCGGCCAAGTGGCGCTTGTGACCGGCGCTGCGCGCGGGCTAGGCCGCGCAATTTCATTGGCATTGGCAAATGCGGGCGCGGACGTGGCCCTGGGCCTCCGCATCCGGGATACAGCAGTCGACCTGGTCCAGGAAATTGAGGCCATGGGTCGCAAAGCCCTTCCGCTACAGATGGACATGGCATATCTCGATCAGATTAACAGCGCCGTAAACGACGGCGTCGCCCGCTTTGGCCGTCTCGACATTCTGGTCAACAATGCCGGAGTGGCGCCCGGCCACCTTGCCGAAGAGTTCACGGAAGAGGATTTTGATTACAC
>JAJXZM010000439.1 GCA_021780055.1 Acidobacteriota bacterium | reverse complement strand
GCGGCAAGGGCTGAAAGTGCAGCAAAAGCAGAAGCCGCGAGGGCTCTTGTGATTGACCGACGGTCTTTGTGTGCGACTACGGCTGCTGGAAGAAGCCTCCGGCCACGTCACTTACAATCTCCGTCGAACCTGCCCCGGCAAGGCTCTAAACTGAGAACCCCGAGTTTTGCCGCCTTCTTTGTTTAGGTGAGTATGAGTTTCCTAACTGTACAAGTAGGGAAAAGATCGCGAACGTGGGACAGATTCATCAGAGCTGGCTGGGAATCGGGCACGAGCTACCGGAGATATTCCTCCACAAGGCAGACGCTGAATTGCCCACTTCAGCACCCCCACAAATTGCGTCGGCTCCGGCGCTGAAAGTAATAACGGATGCGACGGTCGATGGTTGCTTGCTGTGGCGGGCCAAGTTTGGAAATGAAATCCGCTATTATGTCGGTGCCCGAAATTTCCAGGCGAGGAAGGGCCATCGGATCGTCGCCAAGGCCGCTCAGTCTGGGGTTCGTTGTGGCGGCATGGATGAAGCCGCTGGATTCCATGGCGCGTCTCACCAAATCGCCGTTGCCGCCGTAAGGGTATGCCATTACGTTTACAGGATGCCCGAGTTCGGTCTCAAACCTTTCGCGCGACCGCTGTCCTTCGGCGAGCATGCCGGCCACGCTCAGCTGATTCAGGCGGCGATGGGCAGCGCCATGCGCCCCGAATGTTACCCCCTCCTTCGCGAGAGCGCGAACGTCATGCCAGGACAGCAGTTTTGCAGGCTCACCGAAATTGCGGTCCCATTCTGCACAACCTCCGACATGATCCGTAGGAAGGAATACTGTCGCTGAGAACCCGTAATGTTTTAACAGTGGCCAGGCATAGTCGCGAAAGTCGCAGTAACCGTCATCAAATGTCAAACATACATAACGGCCAGGCAGGCGGCCATCCCTGCTGGAAAGCGTGCGCACCCAATTGTCCAGGCTAATGCTGGCATACCCATGGCTTTTCAAATATGCAAGTTGGCGCTCGAAATTCCCGGGCGACACTCGGTAACGGGCAAGCCCTTCCGGGCCGTGAGAAGCAATTCGGTGGTACATCAAAATAGGCAGTTCACGAGTGACACTGGTGGCGTAAGCTTGAGCCCGCGAAATGACACAGCCGCCCCAGTTAATTCGGCCATAGACCTTCGGGTCGGCAGGAGGGATGGCTTCGCGGCTGACAACACTTTCGGACGCGGAAAGCTGAGTGCGGCGGTCCGCCTCGCGGCGAAACAGTTGCACGCGGTAGAGTGGCGTTCGCAACTCACAAAGCAAGTGCAGGCCCGGCGCGCCGGCAAAGGTCTGGCCGATGAACTTGGCCCCGAAGCCATGCATCCAGTCGAAACCTGTGGCGCCATTATCGTCAACAACCACGTTGGCATGGGCCATAAGCAAGTGCCCACCGGGATTGATACTTTTTGCCAGCCGCGCAGCGAGGCGACGGAGTTCAAATCGATCCTTCAGATAGTAGAGCACTTCACAGCACACAATGAGGTCAAAACGGCCTAATGGGTCACGACGGAGATTCAGCCGCTTAAAGGTAACATTTTCAAGTTCTCTGCACCGCTGCCGCGCACGTGCCAATGCAATCTCGGAAATATCGGCGGCAACAAGCCGCCCGACCCGAGGAGCCAGTTTGGCCGTGAAATGGCCCTCCGCACACGCAAGCTCGAGCGCGCTCCCAATGGGGCCCTCCGGAAGCAGCTCAAGCGTATGCTCATATTTCATTTGTTCGTAGGCGCAGCCGTAGTCCCACGGGTCAGGAGTCGTAAAAAGCTTGTCCCATGGTGCCTGGTCCGGATCAGCGGCAGGCAACGGGACCGCCTGATCTTCAGCCGATGTCTTTTCCTGTGGATTGGGCTGCGCTGATGCGAGTTCGAATCGACTTGCCAGGTAGGAATTGATACGCGTGGAGAAATAGGCGGAAAGGCGGTGACGCCGTTGGGATCTCGGCATGTGTATGAGGTCCCAAAGGAAAAACAACGTCCGGCGCCCCAGCAGATGACGGAGCAGGCGGGGATTGTCCCTGATAATCTGGCGCGTCGCAGGCTCAAAAATGCTGCGGTGTTTCTTGAGAACGGCGGCAGCGGCATGTTGCGTCATAGCGCCGGGAACTACCGGCAGCTCTGCTACATCAAAAGGCCGGTTATCAAGTGAAAAGTGCGCGCAAACCACCTCGATGCCTTCCGGAATCTCAACTGCGTTTCGCGTATCCTCAACCCGGGCGTGGACAACGCGAGTGCGACCGCAGGTCATCGGTGCAACTTTTGGCCCGAGTTCCCTGGCCAGACGACTCTCAACCTCCCGCCGGATCACATCTTCGTTCAGGCCCACAACAGAACTCGAAAATAGAGTTTTCAGCGCTTGCGCAAGAGTCGGCCACAATTCGGTCCAGCGAGCTGCCAGATCCGCTCGCGCGCACCCGGCTCCGTACGTTAATCCTTCAAGCAACGTGTCGGCACTGATAGTCTCGGGAAAACCTTGAGCGTCTATTTCAGGAAGGCCAACGGAGCCACGCGGAACGTCGGCACAAGCCCCAACTAGGTAGCCTGTGGCCCATAGCAGGAAATAGAAGATCGCAGAAGGCAGACCGGCTGCCGGCGCTCCGAGTTCGTGCTCGGCTCCAGCGGAGTGGACGCGAACATCTGGCGAATGCCCACGCCGGATGACCGTTAAGCCGTCGGGGATGAGACGTCCGCAGACACGGGTTAAGGATCCCCTTCGCGCCCGGTAAAATGCCGAGCGCGCGTTAAGAGATAGAAATTTGACGTCCCGCCTCGCCAGACGCTGCCACAGGTCCCAATCCTCGCCGAAGACGAGGGATTCATCGAAGCCATTCGCTTCTTGCACAAGTTGACGCTTGACAAGGCAAGAATGAATTGCGAAGGGACATGCCCTGGAGAGGTACTGAAACATCGATTTGGGCACTTTCGGACCGATGGGATACTCCGATTGACCATCCTGTGTAACAAACGTGTATCCGCTGTAGGCGCTTCCCGCCCGAGGATCCCCATGCAGCAACCCGACCAGGCGAGAGAGATGATGTTTGCCAATCCAATCATCTGCATCCAGGAACATTACATATTCGCCTTGCGCTTGTGCCAGTCCCGCGTTCCGAGCCGTGCTCGCACCCCGGTTGGATGAGATAGGGTAGTAGCGAATACGCCTGTCGGACATGGCCATGGACGAGACAAGCTCGCCTGTACGGTCTTTTGAGCCATCGTCGACAACGACAGCTTCCCAATGCCGAAAACTCTGCCCTTGAATGCTGGCCAGCGCGGTCCGCAAGGTATCTGCAGAATTGAAAGCGGGTATGATGACGCTTACTGTAGGCGCAGTCAA
>JAJXZM010000014.1 GCA_021780055.1 Acidobacteriota bacterium | reverse complement strand
CCGGCGCACAAGAGCCATGGCGGATCGTCCTCGATTCCCGCCTGCGAGTTCCCCTCGACAGCCAGGTCGTGAAGTCGGGCAAATGCATCGTCGCCTGCACCACAAGTGCCGGCGCCGCAAAGAAAGAGCGGCTGGAGGATGCGGGGGTAAAGGTGATGTCATTTAAAGGCAGGCAAGTTCCCCTGCGGACGCTCCTCAAACGTCTGGCTAAAGACGAAATCATCAGCCTGATGGTCGAGGGCGGTGGAGAAGTTCTGGGAAGCTTTTTTGATCATCGCCTGGTGGACAGAGTTTGCTGGTTTCTTTCCCCCGTCATCCTGGGATCTTCGCAAAGCCGGGGAGCCGTGGCAGGACTTGGTACCGCCGAACTTGATCACGCTTGCTGGCTTCGCGATGCGAAAGTGGAAAAAGTTGGAAATTCCTGGCTGATTGAAGGCCGAACGCCCCCTCCCAACAAAAAGTAGTTCCTCCAAAAACAAGCCCCTACAATTTTGGTATCCGATAACGCGCTTCGAATGAACAGAGTTAAGCCGAATTTGCATCTGCAAGGCGAAAGTGTTTCAAAATTGAACACATTTTCGCCTTTTTGCGCTCTGGGCAACCCCTCTACCAGTTGATGGACTCATATGAAATGTGCTTCAAAAACCAGCAGTAGGAGGAAATCTCATCGTATGTCGAACAAAATACATACAAATCTCATAATCGTCATGAGTGTCCTTTTCTTATTCACAGGAATGGCTTTTGCCAAAACCAAACAAATCGACGTGATTTACGCCTCAACAGTGGGAAAGACTTTGAAACTTAACCCGGGAAAATACCGGATTGATATTGCCAATAATATGAAGTCTCCGACGGTCAATTTTTTCAACTCCAACGGAAAGCTGGTGGGCACGGTGCCCGTAAGGGTAGACAACGAGGCCCGGAAAAACAATGATACGCAGGTTGATTACAACACTGTGGCGTCGAACGGTCATGCCATTACAGAAATCAGGCCCAGAGGATGGAAAGAGAAACTTGTGTTCTCCCAAGCCAAGACAGAATAGACAGATTGTGGACACAGGCCTAAAGCGCGGCTCCCTCGGTTCTCATCCTGGGTTGCCGGACCGCGCTCCAGCCGGAGAGTGCGGGCTGAAGGCATCTCGAGAATCGTCAAAATGCCACGACGGCATTTTATGACATAAGCACCGCTCACGTGACTACGGGCCAGCGAAGGCGCTAACGGCCTTCCATGATACCCACCAGCAACTCGTGGGCGGTGTAGGTTTGCCAGTCATAGTGAGGGAATCGAACGTCTTCCGCGCTGACCTCGCTCCACTTGTTGCGGCGCGGTTCGCGCTTGAGATAAAAGCGCATGGCAAAGCTAATGCGTCCGTCTCCAATCGTCCGGTCAAGAGGCGGGTTGTAGCCCAGCGGGATAGTAATTACGAGTTTTCCCCCAGGAGCAAGGAGCTCGGGAAGATTTTCGAACGCTCTCAGAACTTTCGTTTCGTCTCTCGGCTCCTCGTCCCAGCCGACGTGCTCAAGCGTCGAGATGCTCAGGATCAGATCGTATTTCTTTTCTGACCTGAACTCGCAAACGTCCTCGTTGCTGACGTTCTCGGCCCGCTCGTACTTGTCCACGACTTCGTGCGAGACGGGACCGTAATGCGAAAGCACGTTACCGATTTCGAGGACCCTGTCCGCGGGAATTCCGCCAAGAAAACTGCGCGCAATCGGTATCTCAACTGAGCGTTCGTTTCTCCAGGTCGAGTTGTAACGATGCCAGAAGTAGCGGTAAGACTTTCCGCCAAATCTGAACGTGGAAGGTCGGCCCGTCAACCGGACGAGCCAATAGCAGATCAGCTTGTTTCGCTGCTTCAACCGCCACAGATAATTTCCTACGCCGTCAAACAAGTCCGGGTCCCAGTCATAACAAGCGATCAGCAGCGCTCTACAAATGAAGCTACGAGCCCAGCCGGTTGATGCCGTCGAAGGCGGCGTTCTTATAGCACTCGGCGAGAGTCGGATAGTTAAACACGGTATTTACAAAGTAATCAATCTTGCCACCGAAGGCAAGCACCGCCTGGCCAATATGGACCAGGTCGCTGGCGCCGTCTCCCATGATATGCACTCCCAGCAGTTCGCGTGTCTCCAGATGGAAGATCAGCTTCAGCAACCCGGTCACGTCGCCGATAATCTGGCCGCGCGCGGTTTCCTTATACTGGGCCCGGCCCACTTCATACGGAATCCCCTGCTCGGTGAGCGTTTCCTCGTTCCGGCCCACCATCGATATTTCCGGAATCGTGTAAATGCCGTAAGGAAACAGTTCCGGCACGCTGACCGTTTCGACGCCAAAGGCGTGGCATGCCGCAAGCCTTCCCTGCTCCATTGAAATCGAGGCCAGGCTGGGAAACCCGATTACGTCACCGGCGGCATAGATGTGCGCCTGGCTGGTCTGGTAATGTTCATTCACCGCCAGTCGTCCGCGATCGTCCGCGGAAAGCCCTGCCGCCGAGAGATTCAATCGCTCGGCTGCTCCCGTACGGCCGATACTGTAAAGGGCCTTCTCGGAAATAATTTGTTTGCCGCTGGCCAGATGGATGATAACTTCGCCGTCCTTCTCGTTTTCGCGTGGCTCAATTCCCCGTACCTTCTCGTTCAGCCACAGTGTCACGCGATTGTTTCTCAAGTGGTACGACAGTGCTTCCACAATTTCGCCATCTACAAACGGAAGCAGCCGCGGCCCCATGTCAATCAACGTGACGCGGATGCCCAGTGTTGCAAAAATGCTGGCATATTCACAACCGATAACACCTGCGCCAACCACCGTGAGGCTTCGCGGCAACTGGTCGAGCGTGAGAACTTCATCGCTGGTGAAAATCAGCCGGCCGTCAAACGGAATGTGCGGATCTTTTGTGGCCGTGGTGCCCACGGCAATCACAATATTCTCCGCGGTCACGTCACGGGATCCCTGCTCGCCAATCAAGTTCAGGCGGAGGGTATGCGGATCAACAAAGGAGGCTTCCGCATTGATCAATTCCACGCGGTTCTGCTGCAACTGGTGCCGGGCGACATCAATCTCGTGCTGAATTACGTGTTGAGTGCGAAAAAGGAGGTCTTCTTTGGTGATGTTTTGTTTGACGGTGTAGGACTCACCGTAATAATCGCGCTCGCGATAACCGGAAAGGTAGAGCACAGCCTCACGCAGCGTTTTGCTGGGAATGGTTCCCAGGTTGATGCACACGCCGCCCACCACAGCTTTGCGCTCGGCGACAGCGACCTTCTTGCCAAGCTTCGCAGCCTGAATCGCCGCGTGGTGGCCTGCCGGCCCCGTGCCAATCACCAGCATGTCATATTCGTAGTTCTGCACTTTTCTCCTTTTGGCTTTCCGCGAAAGCCAGGGAATTCTGCGACAGGTAGCCCTGGCAGAAAGCCGCAAGGGCAAAATTCTAGCATTTCGCCGGGCATCTTGGTAAAGTGGGGCGTTTCATGGTCAGTCTAACGGAAAACCGGTCACGGCGGAACGCCATCAGGCTTCTCCTGATTGTTTCAACCATCCCCATCCTCATCATAACGGTCCTACGCATTCGCCGCTGCTGGATCAATGACGCGTACCTCGATCAGGTCTCCGGCGTCTGGATCGCCCTGGCCAATGACTTGTGCCACGGCGTGTTCTATCGACCGCTCTATGGGCCTCTCGGTTACGGTGGAACACGATATTTTCCACTTTTCTTCGTGCTGCACGCGGGGCTTACGAAACTGGCCGGCAATCTCATCTTCACAGGCCGTCTGCTCTCGGTGGCATCAACCCTGGCCCTGCTCGCCGGAGTTTACGCGCTCCTGCAAAGGCTGGGTGTTGACCGTCTGCTGGCGGGCTGTTCGTCCCTTTTCCTGCTATGCTCTGAGTCAATCCAATTGGCACTACTCACAATCCGTGGCGACGTCCTGCCGGCTGCGCTTGTTATCTGGGGGCTTTGGGCATGCGCAGGCCCAGCCATGGGCTTCAGGCAATTGGCTGTTGCAGCCATCTTTTTTACGCTCGCCTTTTCGGCCAAAGTAACCGCCGTTTATGCTCCCTGCGCCGTGTTCCTTTGTTTCCTGCTGTCAGGCCGGCGCCGGCAGGCGTGGACACTTGCGGCTCTGGCAGCAGGAGGCTTTGCGGTTGTGGTCGGCGCAATCCTCATTGCGACCCATGGCCGCGCCTTTGAAATCTTTGTGGAAAGCGCGACCGCAGGTTCTCCCTGGCCTTCAATCTTCCACGTTCCCCAGCGCTTTGCCACCTACACAGGAGTGGAAGATCTGGGCGGGTTCCCGTTCCTGGTGCTAGCCACGGCAGCGCTACTGGCATGGCCGGGGCGATTCTGGAGGGACCTGCCTCCGCTCTATTTTCTTTCCGCCCTCGCCACAATCCTGGCAATTTTCACGACCGTGGGCACCGACTACAACCACCTGATTGACCTCCATGCGGCAGCCGTCATTCTGCTTGCGGTCTGGGTCTCTCGCTCTGACCGGCATCAGGAACTATTTGGGCTTTCGGCCCTCGCGGTTGCCGCTCTGATGGCATTTTTCCCCGCGGCAAGGAATTTCCGTCATGGAGTGGACATAACCCCACGTCGCCGGCAATTCCAGGCCGTTCTTCAAACCGTGAGCAACAATCCCAAACCGATCCTTGCCGACAACGCGCTGATCCCCGTCCTGGCCGGCCAGACCCCTTACATCCTTGATCCTTTCCTGTTCCGGGTGTTCAATTCCCGCCATCCCCGGTTTGCCAAACCCCTGTGGAAGATGCTCCAGAATAAGAATTTCAGCGCCGTGGTCACGCTCGTTGACCCCAATTCCGAGCTGGGTGCAACTGTCTACAATCAGGACTTTTTTGGTCCCGGCTTCCGGAAGAACCTGCTGGAAAATTACAAATTGTCCGTAAAAATGGAAGGTAACTATATCTTCCTGCCGCGGCTACCTTGACCCTTCATCACGGCGACGGGCCAAAGAGAATCAGGCTTCAGGCCGCGATCCCCTCCAGGGCATCAAGAGCGGCGCGCCGGCGGCAATCACAGCTTCAAGCTTGCCCAGAGCTTGTCAACTTTCTGCTTCGTCTCATCGTCCATGACGATTTCATCCGGCCAGGGCCGCGTGAATCCCTCGCTCGGCCATTTCGTGGTGGCGTCAATGCCCATCTTGGAGCCGAAATTCGGCAGCCGCGAGGCGTGCTCAAGCTGGTCCACCGGCCCCAGCACAAACTGGATGTCGCGTTCCGGGTCAATGTGGTTAAAGGCCTTCCACGCCACTTCGCTCAGGTTATGGACGTCAACATCGTGGTCAACCACCACGATGCACTTGGAGAACATGGCGCCCGGCAGTCCCCAGATGGCGTTCATCACCTTGCGCGCGTGCCCAGGATAGCTCTTGCGGATGGAAACAATGATCAGGTTGTGAAACGCGCCTTCCGGCGGCATGTGCATATCCACCACTTCCGGCATCTGCTGGCGCATCAGCGGCAGGAACAGTCGCTCGACGGCAAAGCCCATCCAGTAGTCCTCCATCGGCGGAGGGCCGACAATCGTGGAGACATAGATCGGGTCCTTGCGGCGGGTGATGCACGTCAGGTGAAACGCAGGGAAATTGTCCGCGAGCGAATAGTAGCCGGTGTGGTCGCCAAATGGCCCTTCCACGCGGATGTCGTCGAGATCGACGTACCCTTCCAGAACAATTTCCGCGTTGGCCGGCACTTCCAGGTCCACCGTTTCGCAGCGCACCAGTTCCACCGGCTTCTGGCGCAGGAAACCCGCAAACAGGAATTCGTCCAGGTCTTCCGGCAGCGGCATAATGCCCGCCAGCATCGTCACCGGGTCGGCACCGATGGCCACAGCCACGTCCATCCGGCGGCCTTTGCCCTGGCGCTCCAGCCAGCGGAAGTGTTCCGCGCCGGTCTTGTGGATCTGCCAGTGCATGCCGGTGGTCCGCTCATCAAAGACCTGCATGCGATAGCAGCCCACGTTGCGGCGTCCGCTCCTGGGGCTGCGCGTCACCACCATCGGCCAGGTGATAAACCTCCCGCCATCCTGCGGCCAGCATTGCATCACAGGCAGATCGGCCAGCGACACGTCCTCTCGATGGATAACTTCCTTGACGGGACCGCTCTTCACAGTCTTGGGAAAGAAGGAGCCGAGCTCGGCGACTTTCGGCAGCATTCGCACCTTGTCCAGCAGGCCCTCAGGCGGTTTCATGGCCAACAGGTCTTCAATGCGCTTTGCCACGTCATCGAGTGAAGAGACATCGAGCGCCAGTTCAAGCCGCTTCTTTGTGCCCAGCGTGTTGATCAGCAGCGGGACCGAATAGCCCTTGCCGTCTTTTGCCGAGCGCGGCTTTTCAAACAGCAGGGCCGGGCCGGAAGCTTTTGATACGCGGTCGGTGACCTCGGTGATTTCGAGGTCCACGTCAACCTCAACACCAATCCGCTTCAGTTCTTTTTCCCGTTCCAGCCGGCGGATAAATTCTCGAAGATCGTTGTATGCCACAGGCATCCTCTTTCGGAAAGGAACTTATTCTTCCTCGCCGCTCGTCCGAATCGTATTATCACCACAAGGTCACAAGCCGCAGGCCTCAAGGGCCTGCGCTACAAACCGTTCGGCCACTTAGGGTCTTGAACATTGCGGCCTTTGCATCCTTAAGCTTCCAAGAATTACAGATTGCGCCCCGCAAATCAAGAAGCGGGAAGAAGCGGCGATCGTCCTAGCTTCCATTACGGCGGGTTCACGGCGCAAAGTGACAAACAAAACTCGCCGCTACATCTCTTGCGCGCCCCATACCTGCCCAATGCACAGTTGACAATTCATCCTTCGAAAACTGATACTTGATTTACTGCGTTGAAAGGGAGGTCAACGGAGGCAGGTATTGCCGGCTCAGCGCCCGATTTGCTCCAGTTGAAACGCCCTCCTTTCAGGGTCCGTTGATGAAAAATTGCAGGAATAGTTTTGCTTCACGGTGGCGCGCACGGGCCAGCCGGGTACTTCTGTGCTGTGCCCTCGCCAGCCTGTTTTTCAGCCTTCCGGCGCAGGCCGGTCAAACTGCTGGCAGGAGCCATCCGACGTCCGAGACCGTACCGCCCCGGTCAGTGGTACACAGGACGGCGCCGCCTCCCGTCCAGCTTTGCGTGGTGGTCCGCAACGTTCGCGGGGAGGCGGTCGATAACCTGCGTCAACTCGACTTCCGCCTCTACGACAACAACCGCCCGCAGAGGATCACCGATTTTGCCGGTAACATCATTCCCCAGCCTGTCCAGAACCTGGAGGTTCCCGGGACGGTCCGCTACACTGCGCTCTACTTTGACGACCTTCACTACGACTTTACCGACACCATCCGCGTCACGGACAGCGCCTACTCCTACTTCCATTCGACTCTGGGCCCGCGGAGCAAGGTGGGAGTCTTTACAGCGTCGGGTGAGATTACACTGAATTTTACCGACGACGCGAAAAAACTCCACGCGGCACTGCTGGCCATCAGGCCCCATCTGCCGTGGGCGACGCAGGCAAAGGCCTGCCCGCAGCTTTCGGATTTCCAGTCTTTCATGCTGCTTTATGCGGCCGATCCGCTGGCGTTGCAGATCGCGCTTGACGACATGAATGCCTGTGAATCGCGAAGCGGCCAGGAAGACCCACCCGTGAGCAGCCTGCCGGCGGCAACAATCAGGCGGATGACACAAACCATCAAAACCCGCGCCATGCAGGTAATTGCTGAAAGCGAAGCCCAGTCGCAGAAAACGCTCGATGGCCTCGACAAGCTGATCACCACCGTTTCCACCCTGCCCGATCCACGCTCCATCATTGTCGCGTCGCCTGGATTTCTGGCAGGCTCGCAGGCCAGGCAGATTGACGTGCTGGCGCGGCGCGCAACCCGGCTGCACATTATCATCAGCGCGCTGGATACGACCGGCCTGCTCCGGCAGCTACCGCAGCCCGCGCCCACCAACAACCCCAGGCTGGACAAAGAGCGTGAATACATCGTGGCCGGCAAGAACCAGATGCTGGCCGACCGGGCGTCAATGTCGGCCGACGTGCTTCTGGACCTCTCCACTATGACCGGCGGCAACTTTGTCGCCAACAAGGATGATCTGGAGTCGGGGTTCCAGGCTGCCATGCCGCTGCCGCCCGCATATTATGTGCTGGGATACGTTCCGACCGATTGGAGAGAAAACGGCAGCTTCCACAACGTCCGCGTCCAGGTTGTCCATCACGGACTGATGGGCGTGCAGGCGCCGTCGGGCTATTACGCTCCAGGGACTCCCGAGGAGATCACGAGATCATCCCTGCGCGGCCGGCACTCAATTCACCCCCGGAAATAATCCTCCGATATGGAACTTACCGACCGTTCACGCGCCGCCGCCCGACGCTCCCTGCTTCGCTGGTACCGGCTGCGGGCCCGCGCTCTGCCCTGGCGAGCGTCCACGTCTCCGTACACCATCTGGGTGTCTGAGATCATGCTCCAGCAGACGCAGATTGACACCGTCATCCCTTATTACCAGCGCTTCCTGCGGGAATTTCCCACCGTTGAACGGCTGGCCGGCGCGCCGCTCGAACGTGTTCTGGAACTCTGGTCGGGCCTGGGATATTACCGCCGCGCCCGCAACCTGCACCAGGCCGCACAGGAAATGGCAGAAAAACACGGCGGGCAATTCCCGATGGACATGAGACAGGCTCGTTCCCTTCCCGGCGTGGGAGACTACACGGCGCGCGCGGTGCTGAGCATTGCCTACAACCAGCCCTTCGCCGTCCTCGATGGAAACGTGGCGCGGGTGATGGCACGTTTCCTCCCGCTGCGCGGAAATCTGCACCAACGGCGATTCCGCAAGGCCATCGAAGAAAATCTCGAGTTGCTTCTCTCTCGACGGAGTCCCGGAGACTTCAATCAGGCACTGATGGAACTCGGACAGACGGTCTGCCTGCCGCGCTTGCCCCGATGTGACGATTGCCCGCTGCGAAGCTGGTGCCGGGGATCCCAGTCAGGCAAACCTGAAAACTTTCCCGAACCCAGACCCCGCCGCCAGGCTGAAGAATGGCATATGGCGGCCGCCATCCTTTATAGAGACCGCCGGGTCCTGTTGTGCCGGGGCATGGACGAAGGGCTTCTCGACGACCTGTGGAACTTCCCCTCAGCGTTGGGCCAGTCGAGCGGCCAGGCGCTGACATTGTTGAAGAAAAAGCTGCGGACTGCGCTGGATTCCCCGCCGGCAATCAAGAGGTCCGCGCACCAGCTTCGCCACAACATCACTTATCGCGCCATCCGGGTTGAGGTTTACACGGGCGAGTTTGCCGGAAGCACGCCGGCAGACGGGTTCCGCTGGTTCCAGCCGTCGGAGGTTGACCGTGCCGCACTATCCCAGTTGGCACGCAAGATCGCCAGGAGGCTTGGCTAATGCATTGTCTCGCACGGAAAAGCTGTGTAGCGCTAGAAACGAGGTTGCGGAACTTTTCGGAGTCAGGCGCCTGTGTGATGGTTAACTGAAATCTCTGAATGTCCTGCGGTAAAGTCAAATCAATAAAACAGATACTTTCGCCAGCGCTGGTCTGCGCGGCCAAGCATCCGCATGATGTGGCGGCTGGTGTGGAGGGTGAACGGCCTCGGCTGGCGGCGCAGCTTAAGCCCGGCCTCTTCCGGCAGGCGGTCGGCTTTGTGGCTGTTGCAAGCATGGCAGCAGGCAACAAGATTGTCCCAGTCTGAGTGGCCGCCTCTGGAGCGCGGGATAATGTGGTCGAGGGTCAATTCAGCCGCGGGAAAAACCTTGTAACAGAACTGGCACGTATAACGGTCGCGAATCAGAATGTTCTTGCGGGAAAGCGGGCGCGACTGGTGAGGAATGTGCCGGAATTCGGTGAGCCGGATGACGGAGGGAATGCGATAAGCAACCCGAGCGGAGTGCAAGTAGCTTCCGTTCTCTTCTTCGGTGATCGCGTTGCCCTTCAGGACAAGCACAAGGGCGCGCCTGGCCGCAGTTACATTGATCGGCTCATAGGTCGCGTTCAGAACGAGAACCGGCGCCTGCAACAGGCTTTCATTCGCCCCCGCCATGTCCCTATCCTTTCAAGATGCGCTACACCCTGTCAGTAAGAAATCATTATCTCCAGTGACTGCCAAATTCGTCAACACCCGCAGACTTGGACAGGTCATCCGAATCCGGAAATTGCGGCGTCGCGCGTGCCAGCGTCAGCGCGTAGACTTTCGCCGCACCGCTCTTTTTGAGCGCGCCGGCACAGGCCGAAAGCGTGGCGCCTGTGGTCATCACATCGTCCACCAGAACAATCTGACGGCCCAGAACCTGCCCGGGTTTCGACACCGCAAATGCTCCGCGCACGTTTTCCATGCGCTGCTGAAATTTCAGGCGCGTTTGGGGCTGCGTTGCGCGAGTACGAATCAGCAAGCCAGTCTCAATCTTTGCCGCAGTGCCGCCCCGCTTCTTGCCAAGCTGTCTGTTCAAGCCTTGTGCCAAAAGCCCTGCCTGGTTGAATCCACGTTCCCTTTCGCGCGAATGGAACAGCGGGACAGGCACAATCAGGTAAGGATCCCCATTGCCCGACGCGTCAAGTGTTTTCCAGGCATGAGCGAGGAAGCCACCGAGTCTTCTGCCCAGGCGTTCACGGCGGTGAAATTTCAATTCGAGAATAAGATGTCGCAACGCGCCGCGGTAAATCCCATAGCTGCGTGCGAGATCGAAAGCCGGTTCGTTGACGCGGCACACGCCGCAAAGGACTTCAGAAGAGTCGGCCGCCCGCTCAGAGACAATCGGCAGGCCACAACGTGCACAGGAAATGCCCTCCCAAGGCTCGATGCCCAGCCAGCAATCGGCGCATACACCGAGGCCGTTGGCACTTGTTACTTCACGATTGCATATGACGCAGCGGGTAGGGAAAACAACCGCAAACAGGCCGTCGGCAAGTTCGCGAAGGATCGGTTGGCAACCTGAAATGGAAGGGAAACCCGAGTTGAAAGCGAACCTCGCTTTCCGTGCTCTATGGTTCGTTAAAGCAGGCCTTTTTCCTGCTTCTCCTGGCACTCAATGCAATGGCGCGCCCATGGCACAGCGTCCAACCGCTTGACCTGAACGCCCTGGTGGCATTCCACGCAGAGGCCATAAGTGCCGTCCTCTGATCGGTGGAGGGCTTCCTGGATCAGGTTCAGGATTCGTCGGTTATCATCGCTCTGATGAAAAAGAAATTCCTTGGTGTAGGAATTCGCAGCCCGGTCGGCAAGATCCTGTGTGATTTCACGATCGGCTTCGCGGCCGTCCTCTTCCGATCGCGCAACCATGCGGCGAATTTCTTCCTGCTTCGCCAGCAACTGTTTTCTATAATGCTCCAGTTTTCGCTTGTCCATGGTCCTCTTATACAAAATCCTTCAGGCGTGTAAATAGGTCATTTTATCTTCTACACTTCATAAGTGTCAACTTATGATGGTGATACAAAGTGCCCCAGTCAGGCGTGAACGAGGGCTGAGGCTTCTCGCTGGCCGGACAAACTGAAGACAGGAGGTTTAATTCTCTACCTGCCATCCTGGCATAGGCAGGGAGCGTTGTTAGCGCGGGCAAGCCTGTAAGCCGAATTTTGTTCTCCGGTTGCCCGGAGCGACGATCATTCATCTAGCCCCAACATTGCTGTTGGGGTCAAGCGACCTACCCGAGAGTTGCCGGCCCGTAGCGGCGGCCGATGACCGCCGTTCTGCGATCAATACCTCCAGCGGTTATCCATCGCCGCTACAAGCCTTGCGGAGCGGGTCACTCCTCCTCTCCTATTTGGTCTTGCTCCGTGCGGGGTTTACCCTGCCCTCGATATCACTATCGAGGCGGTGCGCTCTTACTTTAATCCCGCTTCAGCGGGACGCACCTTTTCACCCTTACCTCGAATAAACGAGGCGGTATGTTTTCTGTGGCACTTTCCATGCCGGAAGCGTACGCCCCGATTGCTCAGGGATCCCCTTCCGGCCCTCGCTGTTAACGAGCGCACTACCCTATGGAGTTCGGACTTTCCTCTCCTCCGCTCCTGCTTGCCCGCCCAAGGTCGTTGCGGACCCAAGGCAGGCGCTTGTGCAGAGCAGCGATCGTCCGGCTTGCCCGCGCTACTTCTATGTTAATCTGCCTATAGGGGCGGGTCAATCAGCTCGCCTCCAAGGACAAGAACAGCCTGCGTGATATGTATGCCCCCAATATGATGGAGAATCTGGAAGTTCGATGAAAAACCCGGGCTTGGGAATCAATTCAGGACCCGCTTCAACGCCAAATATCGCCAGAAAACACGCTGAAAGGCCCTGCGCGCACAGACTGCGATGGGCGTCCTTTGTTATGGCGTTCATTGTCCTTGCGCTGGTTTCAGGTGCAACTCGAGTCCAATGTGGGGGCGACCAAACGCATCCGCAGTCAGCACAGGCGCAGAAGCCGGCCGCCTCCCCGCTACTTGCCCAGGCTGACGAATTCCTGCAGGAAATGAGCAAGCTCACTGGCCTGCCTATCAAGGGGCCGGTGAACAAAAAAGTGGCCAGCCGCGAGGAAATCCGGGAACTTCTGCTCCACAACCTGCACACTGACTACACACCAAAGGAAATCCATGTGCAGGAAGCCTCGCTCAGGGCATTTGGACTAGTCTCCAAAGACTTTGATCTTGGCAGCTTTCTCGTCAGTTTTTATACGGAGCAGGCTGCGGGCTTTTACGATCCGCCGACAAAAACGATGTACATCGCCGACTGGATCCCGGCCGACATGCAGCGGATGGTGTTGGCGCACGAACTGACCCACGCTCTTCAGGACCAGAATTTCAATCTCGAGCAGTATATGAAAGCGGCAAAGAAAGACTCGGATGCCGAGGCCGCTCGCCAGGCTGTTGTGGAAGGCTACGCAACCGCCGCAATGTTCCAAAGCGTGCTTGGGGAAACGCCGCTCTCGAGCCTGCCCAACTTCAGTGCCGTGCTCTCTCCTCTCATCCAGAAGAGCATGTCAGAATACCCTGTCTTCTCAAAAGCCCCATTCTTCTTTCGGCTGCAGGCGCTTTTTCCCTACATCCAGGGTGCAGGGTTCATTGAAAAAGGTCTCATCCGAGGTGGCTGGAAGAGCCTGAATGAATTGTTCACTTCTCCGCCCACTTCCACCAAGGCCATTTACCAGCCGGAAATCTATTTCAACCATACTCCGCTGCCTGTAATTCAGCTTCCGCGCAAGACCCCGCTGGATTCAGTCCACGGGCTCAAACTGGTGGACGAAGACCTCATGGGCGAACTTGGCTTCAACGAAGTGCTGGGGCAGTTCCTGTCTGAAGACAAGGCGACGGCCGACT
>JAJXZM010000156.1 GCA_021780055.1 Acidobacteriota bacterium | reverse complement strand
GTACAGCCCTGTTGCCGCTAAAATCACGGCCAGCGCGGCAAATATCCCAAGCAACAACGTGACAAAGCGTGGTTGGGCTACCGACTGTGCAAGCAACTGTGCCAGCGTCTTGATGTTGTAAACGGGAGCCTGGTTGCTTGTGGAAGCCACCACACTCCGCACCGCCGGAACCAACTCCAGCGGGCTGCCTTGTACGCGGACCACAAGCGACATCACGCCAAGCGGGCTCTGCTGCAGAGGAACATAACATTGAGGCTGCGGACCGGCAGCGAGGTCCTGCACTTTCACATCGCCGACAACACCCACAATTTCCCGCATGGGATCCCTGCTGCCGTAACCATTGCTGATGCCGGGCTTTATCCGCTGGCCGATGGGATTTTCTCCCGGAAAGAATCGCCTGGCGAGCGTTTCATTGATGATTGCCACGGGGGTTGATTGCAGGTCGTCCCGCTCGTTGAAGTCACGCCCTCGCACCAGCGGTATGCCAAGGGTTTGAAAATAATCCGGCGCCACGGCTTCAAAATTCGTCTCGGGGCGGTTGGCTTTAGCAACCGGGCGCCCTTCGATATCGAATCCGGTGTCAGCCTCGATATCACTGAATGGCAATCCAAAAACACCGCTGGCCGCAAGAACGCCCGGCAACGAATGCACGCGGTCGATAACCTGGCCAAAGAATATCAATTGTTGCGCCTGGGAATAAGTGCCGGGAGAATCGATGCGAAGCGAGAGGACGTGGACCGAATCAAAGCCGGGATTGACTTGCATCAGTTTCAGGAAACTCTGGATCAACAGCCCAGCGCCGAACAGCAGTACCGTCGCCGCCCCGATTTCGACCACGACCAGGACGCCGTGCGTTTTTGTGCGATGCGGCCCGCTGGTTGGCCCGCGGCCTGCTTCCTTCAGGGACTCTGCCACGTCCGACTTGAAGCTGATCAACGCGGGTGCCAGTCCGAATAACATGCCGGTCAGGAGCGATACGGCGGCAGTAAAGATCAGGACGTGACCGTCCAGCCGCACCTGCGCCAGCCGCGGGATGTCCACGGGTATGACGCGAATCAGCAGGCCCACTCCCCGCAGCCCGAGCCACAGCCCCAGGAGTCCGCCGAGCAGGGAAAGCAGCGTGCTTTCTGTAAGAACCTGGCGCACTACGCGGCTTCGGCTTGCACCCAGCGCGTTGCGGATCGACATTTCCCTCTGCCGGGTGGCCGCCCGAGCTAACAGCAGGTTGGCGACGTTCACGCAGGCGATCAGCAGGACGCATCCAACGGCGCTCAGAAGAATTAACAGCGCCACTCGCGCAGGGCCGACCAGACCGTCGATCATCGGCACAATCCGGGCGCCGCGGGGATGAATATCCGGATGCTCCCTGTTCATCGCGCTCACGATGGCGCTCATTTCAACCTGCGCGCGGCCAATGGTGACGCCTGCGTTCAATCGCGCGATGACGTCAAGGTAATGGGCGCCCCGTTGTGTTGCCACACCGTCGGCGGCGCTGCCCTTGTCGATGGCAATCGTCGTCCACACATCAATCGGTCCGGACTGAATCGGAAATTGAAAGCCCGGCGGCGCAACACCGACAACTGTGAAAGGGCGCCCATCCAGATTGATGCCATTGCCTATGACCCGTGGATCGGAACCAAATCTCTGCTGCCAGAAACCGTAGCTAAGAATTAAAGCGTTAGTACCGTTAACAGCGCCGGGAACGTCATCCCCAGGCTGAAAAGTCCGCCCCAACACGGCACTCACACCAAGCAGAGGAAAAAGGTCCGCTGATACAACGGCTCCTGAAAGGTGCTGAGGTTCGCCTCTGCCGATGAGAGCAAAGTTTTCCGTCCTGAAAACAGCCATCATTTTGAACACGTGGTTTCGCGCTTGCCAATCCAGGAAGTCAGGATAGGAAGCTTCGCGGCCCATCCCGGCAGGTACTTGTATCGAATTGATAAACACAAGACGCTGCGGCTGCTGATAGGGTAGAGGGCGCAACAGGACGGCGTTCACCACACTGAAGATCGCCGTGTTGGCGCCAATGCCCAGCGCCAGGGTAAGAACGGCGACGGCCGTGAAGCCCGGATTGCGGCGGAGCTGGCGGAGGCCGTAGCGAACGTCCTGAAGAAGCGTTTCGAGCCACTGCCATGCCCACGTTTCACGGCTCGCTTCCTGCGCCTGGGTCACGTTGCCAAAGCGGCGCAGCGCGGCGTAACGGGCATCCTGGGGCGACATGCCGCGTTCGCGGTTTTCCTGTTCCTCCATCTCAAGATGGATGCGGACCTCTTCATCGATCTCGTCGGCCAGCTTCCGCCGGCGAAACAGGGCACGGATTTTGGCAAGATGCCGCCGCCAGTTCATTTCTCTTCCTCCGGTTCGGCAGGATTTAGAACGCTGGTTACAGCCTGGACAAAGCGCTCCCAACGCGAGGTCTCGGCCACCAGTTGCCGCCGCCCCGCCGCGGTAAGGCGGTAGTATTTGGCGCGCTGGTTCTTTGTTGACACGCCCCATTCGGCGGTGATCCAGCCTTCCTGCTGCAGCCGCTGGAGCGCGGGGTAGAGCGACCCGTGCTCCACTTTGAACATTTCTTCCGATACCCGTTCAATAGACTTGGCAATGCCGTGCCCGTGGGTCGGACCCCAGAGCAAGGTGCGCAATATCAGCATGTCGAGAGAGCCGTAAACAAGTTCGATTCGGTCGCGGGAGGGTTGTTTTGCCATAGTGGAAGATAATCTACTACACGGGGTGGTAGATTGTCTACTAAATTAAACGGGGGCGGATCAATAGGGCAGTTGGAAATGGAGGGGCGGACCCGTCGCTACAGATTCAGGGGCTGAAGCCCGCGAAGGGATAAGGGAAGCCTCTTTTTGGCACGAGTGAAGTCGTGCCCCTTCCAGGAAGCGACGGTTCAGATCTGCACAATCGAACAAGTCTTGGTATCTGCTAGCCGCAGTTCACACGCCGGGATCCGATTGTTTATTTCACAACCCAGCCGTCCTGCAGTTGGATGATGCGGTTTCCGTAGCCCGCCCAGGCTTCGTTGTGAGTCACCTGAATGATGGTGGTGCCTTCGTCGTTCAGTTTCTTGAAAAGGTCCATGATTTCTTTTCCCTGGCTGGAGTGCAGATTGCCGGTCGGCTCATCGGCCAGAATCAGTTTAGGGCTGGCGATCACGGCCCGCGCCACCGCTACAAGCTGCTGCTGCCCGCCGGAAAGCTGGCTTGGGAAAAGGTCTTTTTTGCCGACGATGTTGAAGCGATCGAGCGTGTCGGCCACCATGGCCTGGCGCGCGGACGCCTTGATGTTGCGGTAGGAAAGTGGAATATCCAGATTTTCGGCCACCGTCAGGCCGTCCAGCAGATGATATTGCTGGAAGACAAATCCAATGTAATGCTTGTTGAGTTCGGCGC
>JAJXZM010000393.1 GCA_021780055.1 Acidobacteriota bacterium | reverse complement strand
CTCGCGCACCACCTGGCCGTTGACGCTGACGCGCCCCTGCAAAATCAGCTCTTCGGCTTTGCGCCGCGAGGTGATGCCTGCTGCGGCAATGATTTTCTGTAGGCGCTCCTGCATGGTTGATACCGTTAGGACCTGGTTTCGTCGGGCGAGGCGGTGTCTTCACCCTCCTCGTTGTTTTCCGCAGCCGGGTCCAGCGTTGCCACTTCGCCTGCGTCTTCTTCGGGCCCGTCTTCCATAACATGCCCGGGTTCCGCTGCTTCCGTTGCTTCAGCCGCCCCCGAGTTCTCTAGAAACCCTTCGCTGCCGCCAGCCGCAGGCTGCTCTTCTGCCTGAGCGCCTCCTGAGGGCTCCTGCTCGGTGGGCAGGTCCGAACCCAGCGCCTGTCGCGCGAGTTCTTCAAATTCCTTCAGGCTGGGCAATTCGCTGGCATCCTTCAGGCCAAAGTGGACCAGGAATTCCTTTGATGTGCGGTAGAGGATGGGGCGGCCCACCACATTCTTTCGCCCTGCCGTAACCACCAGTTTCTTTTCAAGCAGCGTGTGGATGACCCCACCGCAATCGACGCCGCGGATCTCCTCGATTTCCGGAACGGTGACGGGCTGGCGATAGGCAATCACTGCCAGGGTTTCGAGCGCGGGCTTTGAAAGCTTCACCAGTGGCTTGAGGCTTTTGACAAAATTCCTCAGCACTTCGTGGTGCTCCGGCTTGGAGGAGAAGCGGTATCCGCCGGCAACCTGTCGCACTTCAATTCCGTGGCTGGACTGCGAGTACTCCTGGATCAGGAGTTCAATCTGCGCTTTTACCCTGTCGCGCTCTTCGCCCTCCAGCGCCTTGACGATAGCGTCCAGGGAGACGGGCTCTGGCGCCACATAGATAATAGCCTCGATCAGTGCTTTGAGTGTTTCGTCCGTCAGCATGTTTTACCCGTCTTAGATTTCGCCCAGACTCTCTTCCAGGTCCGCGGCGTTCACCGAATCGACGATCTCTTCAAATCGTTTGCTCTTTACAGCAGTGATGGGAGCAAACAGATCGTCCTGCCGAAGAAGAATGGCGCGTAGCCGCACAAGTTCCAGCAGAGCCAGCAGCAGCGCGATCAGCGCCTGCCGCCAGACATAGCCGGCTGCCAGGTCTTCAATACGAACAGGTCCTGAGCGGTCGCGCATCACCTGCTTCACGTGTTCCAGCATTTCCCGAACGGAAATCTGTTCGCGGCGAACGTGAAGCTGCGGGCGCTTTTTCGCTCGCTCGATGATCTCCCGGAAAACCGAAATCAGATCAAACACCGAGACGGCCAGTCCGGGCTCGTCTTCCGCTTCAGTAAACTCGTTGATTCCCGGTTGCGACCAGGTGGCTTCTTCCACCGTCTGCTTTGACTTCAGCATTTCGGCGGCGTTCTTAAACTGCTCGTGCTCCAGCAGCCGCTGCACCAGTTCCGCGCGCGGGTCCTCTTCCTGCTCTTCGGTGGGCGCCGTCGGGTCCGGCGGCAGCAGCATGCGGGACTTGATGTAAATCAGCGTCGCCGCCATCAGGACGAACTCGCCCGCAACATCAATGTTCAATTCTTCCATCAGCCGAAGATAGTCGAGATACTGCCGGGTGATCTTGGCGATGGGAATGTCGTAGATGTTGATCTTCTGCTTGCGGATCAGGTCGAGCAGCAGATCCAGCGGGCCTTCGTAGGCCTCCAGCTTGACCGGAGGCGCAGGCGTATCGGCGCGCGTGGTCCGCTTGGAAGGCCCGGCCTCGGGTTCCTGCGTCTGCTGCTCAATTTCTTCCGGCAATTCCGGATTGGGTTGGCGATTGTCATCCATCATTCACGCCAGTTTCGTTGCGGCCCTCACCTCGTCCATGGTTTCCTGTGCAACCCGCCGTGCTTTTGCAGTGCCGGCGTCCAGCACGTCCCAGACCTTTTGCGGGTCGCGTTCATAAACGCTGCGACGCTGCTGGATGGGCGCGAGATATTCGTTCAGTTTTTGCGCCATCATATTTTTGCATTCCACGCAGCCGATTTCCGCCGTCCTGCACTCGCGGTCAACACGTTCGATTACGTCCGAGGCTGAAAAAATCTTGTGGTGATCAAAGACGGGACATTTCTCCGGATCGCCGGGATCGTGCCGGCGCTTGCGGGCGGGATCGGTCATCATTGCCCGAACTTTCTTATCCACCACGTCTGGCGGGTCGGAGAGGAAGATGGCGTTGTCGTAGCTCTTCGACATCTTGCGCCCGTCGGTGCCGCGCAGCCGTGGGCTGGGCGTCAGCAGTGCTTGCGGCTCTGTGAAAATCGGTCTCACCTTGCCGAGACCAAGTGAGATCATTGCTCCACCGATCTCCTCCCTAAAGCTTACCGATCCCCTCTTGTGTTCCTCCTTTATAATTCGCTGCACCTCGTCGGGTATGGGATCGTCCCACCGATCGGCTCCGCCGGGGCCCACGGCCGCCCGTTTCAGGGCATTGATAATCAAGTTGGAGTCCCAGCTGAGGTTGGGGGCTAGGTTCAACCAGTTCCTGATTGTCCCCTCGGGTGAGATAACTGAGCCATAAATGCTGTTGAACCGCCGAGCGATTTCGCGCGTCAATTCCACGTGCGGCACCTGGTCCTCACCTACCGGAACGTACCCGGCCTTGTAAATCAGGATGTCGGCAGCCTGCAGCACCGGATATCCCAGAAAGCCGTAAGTGTGCAGGTCGCGCCCCTGCAGGTTGTCCAGTTGTTCTTTGTAAGTGGGCACGCGCTCCAGCCAGCCGAGGGGGGTCACCATGCCAAAGATCAGATAAAGCTCCGCGTGCTCCGGCAGGCGCGATTGCACAAAGAAGGTCGCCTTTTCAGGATCAAGTCCCACGGCCAGCCAGTCGGCCACCATCTCCTGGATGTTTGACTGCAGTTCCGAAGTGTTGGCGTATTCCGTGGTCAGCATGTGCCAGTCGGCCACAAAGTGGAAGCTGTCATACTTGTCCTGGAGCTTGATCCAGTTCTGGAGCGCGCCCACCAGGTTGCCCAGATGCAATTTGCCCGTTGGCCGCATGCCACTCAGCACCCGCGGCCGCCTGTTTTCAGCCTGTGCCATATGAAGGAGTCCCTGTTATTTGTTCCGCAGAAGGACAGAAACCTGCCTGTTGTCCTGCTCAAAGATCAATTTCTCATCGTAACATAGGGGTGGCGTAAACGCGAAGGACGGCGGGCAGGCGGGGCTGGTTCGATTTGGGGATACAGTGGCGAAATCAGCCTGCTGCGTGGTACTTTCCATCCATAAAGAAACTTGGAGTGACAAGTCAAAACCGCCGATAGAAGCATTGAGGAGAAGACATTGAACCGAGGCCGGAAAATTCAAATTGCCATGCTTGCCTGCGGGCTTGCCCTTTTCGGCTGGGCCTGCTCGAGCGCGATTAGCGAAAAATCG
>JAJXZM010000339.1 GCA_021780055.1 Acidobacteriota bacterium | reverse complement strand
GTAACAAATTGTGACCACCTCCGAAGGCTGAAGTTTTCCCCAAACTTGCCCTTTGCCTTCACCGAGCATGGTGCCCTTATGCTCGCCAGCGTATTGAATTCTCCGCGGGCAGTCGAGGTAAGTGTGTTTGTAGTCCGCGCCTTCGTCAGACTGCGGGAAATGCTGGCATCAAACGAAGGGCTGGCGCGCCGCCTGGAGCAGATGGAAAAGAAATATGACGGGCGTTTCAAAATAGTCTTCGACGCCATCCGCGAACTGATGAAGCCGCCTGAAACGCCCCGTCGCCCCATCGGATTTGGCCCTGGCGCCCGGCCACCCTCCAAAACATCCCGCGTATAGTCCCCAACCTTGAACTCGGGGTTGCCTTGGTTCCATCTTTCATGATGCACACTTCATATTTTCTGAGGTCAGAACCGGTAGGGCATACTTGGAAAATTCAACTCGACAGGGGGGTATTTTTGTAGCAGGTAGCCACGGTCAAACCGGTTTCAGGTTGACCGTGGGTCTATTCTCCGGACAAAGGCCCACGGTCAGGAATACGCTGACCGTGGCTACCTGCTGCTACTGCTTTCTCCGACCTGGACGGCGAGCATCGAGACGGAGCCACCCTCAACGCCATCGACGGGGAACGCGATGGGGTCCTGTTCAACGGAGGCGCCTATTACATAAAGCAGCGGCAAGTAGTGGTCGGGTGTGGGGACTGACAGCAAAGCTTCAGGCCCCAGCCGCCTGTAATCAACCAGCGAAGCGTGGTCACGCGCCAGCAGAATTTCCCGCGCGCGCTCTTCAAAATCGACAGCCCATTCATACGGCGCAACGGCATGCCGGCCCCAGGCATACTCGTGCAGGTTGTGGACAAGATTGCCGCTGCCCACAATCAGCACGCCTTCGTCGCGCAACGGGGCCAGCCGCCGGCCAATGTCATAATGAAAGCCGGCCTCTTTGGTGGCATCTATGCTCAACTGCACCACGGGCACGTCCGCCCTGGGATAAACGTGGCACAGCACCGACCACGTGCCGTGGTCAAGCCCCCATCGCTCATCCAGCTCAACCGGAAGCGGCGAAAGAAGTTTCTGAACACGCCGGGCAAGTTCCGGATGGCCTGGGGCGGGATACTGCACACTATATAGTTCGGCCGGGAACCCTCCGAAATCGTGGATAGTGGGCGGGGCCGTATTCACAGTGAGCGCCGCGCTTGAAGTGTACCAGTGCGCTGAAATGGAAAGCACTGCCGTGGGCCTTGGAATGACAGTACCGAGCGCGGTCCATGCCTCCGTGTAACGGTTCCGCTCCAATGCGTTCATCGGATTGCCGTGACCGAAGAAAACCGTCGGCATGACCATGGCCATCGCTACCTCCACTGCCGGCCGGCGCCTCGCCACAGAACGCCCCATGTCGCCGTCCGGACATTACAGTTCCTGAGTTATTGATGCTGCAACGTCCGTAGCGGTTTCAGCGTCCGATGTACTGCACAAAACCCTGGTAATACCTGAAAAGCCGATGACTACAGCACCGGCCCGTTCCAATTGATAACTCACTAATGAATACGCCGGCTGTCAACGCATGCGCTTGCTCACAGCCTCTGCCTTCCAGACTCTGCGCTTTTTGATCTGGAAACAGAACGCCGCAGAGCTTCAAAAGGCTGCACCTCTGCGCTAGTTTCTTCCCCGCCAATGATTAAGGCGGTGCCGCGGCAGGCGATTCGCATAGGTCGCAAGTTAGGTGCCAGTCGCGGCACAAAAGCAATGACGTGCTATCAAGGGCGGAGCATATGTGCCGGGCCGTTTGACAGAAAATCAGTTGCCGCCGGTAATGTCGCCCAGGTTACCGCTACTTGCGTTAACCCAGCTACCGTTGTTACCCGCGTGATAGACCCAGCCCCATGAGTTGAGCTCGTCGCTGTAGCCAGGCGCAAAGTACTGGTCCAGCCAGCTTACTAGGCTGGAGCAACTTCCGCTCTGGTCGCACCCGTAGTCGAAGGTGCCAACGCTCCCTTTCGTCTTCCATGCCGGAGTCTGCAGGAGCGAGCCCGTTATGGTTATGTTATACCCACCCTGGAAGGTTCCAATCACGCCGGCAGCCACATTGCTGATGCCGGACGGGCTCTTGCCCAAAAATGTCGTGAAATCCCCTTCGTAGCTGACATTGCCACAGAAAGTACCGTTTCCCTCGTCTAACACTTGAATTTGTCGGACCTCGTTGTCTTGCGCCCAGTAGTTGCCCCCGACTCCGCTGTCAATATCGTTAACGACCTTCTCGACCACGTTAATTATGAGATTGCCGCTCGTGCATTGACTCTGGCTGATCTGAGAACCCCAGTTCAGGTGAACACTTTTGGGCCCGGCGAAAGCTATCGTCGCAGAAAGCCCAAACATACAGGCTGAGAGGAATACAAGAGAGCGCTTCATAGGAAAGTCCCCCTTTTAAATCAATTATTCGCCTTTGAAACTGTCGGGCGAAATGTACGCCGAAAAGCTATCCCCCACCGTAGGGCCTGTCAAGGTCTAAACAAGTTATTAACTACATCGTATGTGAAGCAGGTCACTAAGCGGTGTGATCGAGCGGGTTAGAAGGCCCACGGACAGGCAAGCTGGCAGCTGCGGCGCCGGGACTCGCCCTGGCTTTCCTGCACGTCAAAGCCCGCGAACCCGCCTGATTAAGGCGGTGCCGCGGCCGGCGATTTGCATAGGTCGCAAAGGGCCCGCCGCATGCGGGGCCTGTTTAAAGAAGGAAGATTTTGGAATTCGCAGGCGGCCCCGTCAAAGCACCGCCTGCGAACGATGTTGCAAGGAGCAAGATCACTTCTTCGCGCTAAGATCTTTCGCCATTTTTTCGTGATACTCCGCGAGAGCTGTATCCTGCTGTGCCTCTTCGCCGTAAATCCGAATCAGCGCGTGGCAGTGATCTTCGGGGCTGGGTGATTTGGTGAACCGGTGAGTGGTGGGGTTCTCGTGGTACCGGCGAAGCATCTCTTCGTGCTCGGCCTGGTTTTCCTTGGCCAGTTGCGCCTGGTTGCGATAATACGCAGCCAGCCGCTCGTGGTCCTGGGGCGTCCTGGCGCTCGAAATCAACGCGTTCAGTTCCTTCCTGGTAAGGCTTGCCTGGGCAGCGGGGGCCAAAGGGCTGGCAAAAGCCATCACGGTCAGTCCGAGCAGGATAAGTATTAAACGATTCCATTTCATGTTTTTCATCGTCATCCTCCTGACTCGCCACAACGAGTCCTGCTGGCCGGGCCCTGCCTGCGACAAAGGCCCCGCGTCATAAAACCGAAAGTCAGTTTGAGAAATTGGTGCTTGTGGCAGCGCGCGTGGCGGTGGCCGCTAAACTCGCAGCAGAGAGGTTTGGGCGAGGGGGCTTAGCGGAGGAGTCCACCGCTCGCTGAGAGGCAGAATTGCGGCGCG
>JAJXZM010000104.1 GCA_021780055.1 Acidobacteriota bacterium | reverse complement strand
GATCATCACCACGCATGAGGTATCCTCCTTTGAAATCCTTCAAATAGGTTATACCTCATCGGGCATTGTTAAAAAAGACAGAAATCCCGACTTTTTCATCAGCCTGCTAGGCGTCACATCGGCTGGCGAGCCATTCTTGTCAAAGTCCTGACAAGGCGGGACCATGGACTGTTACGAAGCGCTTGGCGACTACATCACGGCTTTTTCGCTTCCAACAGACATCCGAGTGAAAAGCGTGTGTCCGACGGACGGTTCGCTCGTCGAGTTGTGCGACGAACGAGACAAGCACGACGCCGTCCGCGCGCAGACTATCGACAATGTCAGCCTCATCGGGTCGGCCAAAAGGCGCTTTGCCGACGGAACAGATCCCTGATCGCTGTTAGAATATTGAGACCATGGCAAGACATATCCATCGTTTGTGTTGTGCGATTTCACGCTGCATCCTATCCCTAGTGATTCTGGCGGGTCCGGCCGCAGCTGCAACTACCTGGAACGGTGTACTTCGTAACAATTCAGGAACGCCTGTCAGCGGAGCGGTTGTCAAACTCCACGCCCCCACAGGGAAACTTGATTACACTGCCCGAACTTCCCCAGAGGGCACGTTTTCATTTGTTCACATCATTGCTGGCGACTACGTACTTTCCGTAAGTGATTTTGGAAAGACGTGGACGGCGGCGCGGCTTGTAGGCATCAAGGATGATACGAACCTTTCCGCCAGTTTGCAGATCCTTCCCAATCTGAATCAGCTTCGCGTGACAAGCGCGAGCGGGAACCCGCTTCCGTGGGCAAGCGGCGGCGAAAGTCTATCAAGTGAACAGGTTTCCAGCTTGCCGCTCAACGAGCGCGATTTCGGCAAGTTGCTCCTGCTGGCCGCCGGAACCATGACGGATACCAATGGAAGCGCCAACTTCACCCAACAGTTTGCTGTGAACGGGCAGCGCGCTGTGACCGCGGTGTTTGCCATCGACGGGATCGACACGACCGATCCGGAGATGGGAGGCGCGACCTTTGCCAATTTCAATGTTGACGCCATCCGGGAAGTGCAGTCGAGTTCCGGGGCGTTGCCGGCCGCCATTGGGCACGGCGCGGCAAGCTACACAAACGTGATCACCAAGTCAGGCACCAATCAACTGCATGGCAGCGTCTTCGAGTTTGTTCGCAACGCATCATTCGACGCGCGAAACTTTTTTGACCGCAAGAGCATTGCAGATGAAGGACGCATTCCACCTTTTATCCGCAACGAGTTTGGCTTTACGGTGGGAGGTCCCGTGGCTATTCCGGGGATCTATAACGGCCGGAACCGAACTTTCTTTTACGGTGAGTATCAGGGTTTCCGTCAGGTGCTGGGAACGACACAGGTGCTGGCTGTTCCCACCGCCGCGGAGCGCAGCGGTGTTGACACTACTTCTTTTCCAGGTGACACGCTGATTGTACCGGTCAATCCCAAAACCGAACCGGTTCTTCAAGGCTACCCGATGCCGAATGATCCGCAGGGGCCCTACGGCGCCCGCACCTACGCGACCTCGTCCAAGGTGTTCACGGGATCGGACCAGTTTTCGATACGCGTTGACCATCGCATTTCGGACAAGTCCACTCTGTTTGCGCGCTTCAGTTTCAACCAGATTAGCGGGCCGCTGACGAATCCTGACCAGACGGCCATTAACCCGACTTTTGCTGTTAACTTTTTCGATCACCAGCGCAATGCTGGTTTGAAGTACACTCGCGTCTGGTCGCCGAACCTTACTTCTGAAACCGCTCTTGGCTATACTCGTGCCACCCCGTTCTTTTCGACGATCAATCCCACCCAGCCGGCCATGCTGTTTGGCGATGGACTATTCGAGCCCTACAACTCAGCAGATGGCTCCGTGACCGCATGGTTTGGAAACCTTTACCAGCTCAAGCAGGACATGGTGTATAACCATGGCCGGCACACTTTGCAATGGGGCGCTGAAATACGCTACAACCGCGACGCCAGCGTCTGGGGAGTGACTCCCAACGGCGTCTACACTTTTGGCGGAGGAACGGCATATTCGCCGGTGGCGATAACCTCCGCGAGCGGCCAGCACAACATACAGCCGGGTGATCCACTGCCTGATTCGCTTACCGGCCTGCTGACAGCAGCACCTTACTCCTACACGACCAACGCGCTTTCAAGCATAACTCCCGGTGGAAATCGATATGACCTGGCGGGCATCTACCGGCAAGCCTATGGTTTTTACTTTCAGGATAGCTGGAAAGCCACTTCGCGGCTGGCAATCAACTACGGTCTCCGGTATAGCATATACAGTCCCATCGAAGAACCCCAAAAGCGGACGTCCGCGCCAGTGATGACAGGGCCCAATGGAGGAACCGCCCCGTTCTGGGCACAGGGCGCAAAGATCGTTTACCTGGTAAACCCGCAGCCTCCCTATGAGAAGGACTGGAATGGATGGGCGCCCCGCCTGGCGGCCGATTTTCGCCTCACCGATCGTACGGTTCTGCATGCCGGTGGCGCCATCACGACCATTCTGCCCAATCTGTATCAGGACAATTTCTTAACCGGAAGCATCCCTTTCATGTTTTCGCCTTTTGTCACTGCTGCACCAGGCACCCCAGTGCCGTTCAGCAATTCAGTAACCCCAGTGACGTTGCCTCCCGTCTATACGCCCAGCGGTGAGCTGTTGTTCCCGGACAATAACCCGGCAAATGTTGCTCCCAACACGCCGATCGACATTCAAAGATTCCAGAACGACCTGACGGCGCTTACGCCCGGGAACCAGGCCCAACTGCTCACGACAGGTGGTATGGCCCAAAACTTCAGAAACGGGTATATCGGGACTTATACGGCTGGGTTCGATCATGATTTTGGCCAGATCAAGCTCAGTGCGAATTACGTGGCTACCGTGGGGGTGCATCTTGCCAATACAGCCCCTGTAAACGGTTACAGCGGGGGCTCATCCAACTACGCCCAGTTCACTCAATTCAACACGGCCGGTCAGCCTGTCGGAGGGTACGGACCGTTAACCCTGGTGACCACTGGATCGCATTCCACCTATCAGTCTTTGCAGACGAGCGTGACCAAAAGTTCCACACGCTGGGGATTGGGCTTCCAGGCCAGTTACACGTATTCCAAGTCGCTGGACGACACCAGTTCAGCCCTTGGCAACGTTCCCGGCGGGCCGGGTGTCATTCTGCAGACGTTGCCGCAAAATCCATGGAATCCGGGCGCGGATAAAGCGCCTTCCAATTTCGACGTGACCCACGTCTTTGCGCTGAGCCTGATTCAGGCACTGCCGGTCGATCGCGTCAGCTTTCTTCGGCCTTTGGGGAAACACTTTACGGAAGGGTGGCAATTCCTGAACATTACAACCCTGATGACCGGGTCGCCGTTCACTGTCTACTCTGGAATTCAGCAAACCGGCGCAG
>JAJXZM010000140.1 GCA_021780055.1 Acidobacteriota bacterium | reverse complement strand
TAAAGCAGCTTAAGGCAGCGATCCTGTCCGTGACAACCAGGAGTAATAGAATATAATAAATCGGGCCTTTCAGCTAAGCAAAAAATGATCCGGCTGCCAGTCTGGAAAAATCCATCTGCGTATTCTGTCGTCGGAGCATCCGGAATACCAGAGGGGATAGGCGGGAATATGGCCCAACGCATCAGCATCATTACCCTTGGCGTGGACAACCTGAACATAAGCCGCGAGTTCTATGAATGCCTCGACTGGCGCAGGTCAATGGCAAACACCGAAGGCATTGTATTTTTCCAGACTGGAGGGATGGCTCTCGCATTGTTTCCGCGAGGTGAACTCGCAAAAGACGCCAACATACCCCCGGAGGGCCATGGATTCAGCGGAATGACTCTTGCCTACAACACGCGCAGCCGTGAGGAAGTGGATTCCCTTCTCGCCCAGGCTCAAGCCGCCGGGGCCAGGATACTCAAACCTGGGCAGGAGGCCTCATGGGGCGGGTATTCCGGATACTTTTCCGATCCGGACGGGTTTCTGTGGGAAGTTGCCTGGAATCCTTATTTTTCGATGGCGCCTGACGGAAGCCTCCGCCTCCCAGACTAGTGTGACGGCCGCACTTGACTCCCACCCCGCATCAAGAGTATGAGTGGCATATCCTTTCCCTTCGAGGTGACATCCATGGCGTGGATTTTAGCTCTCTTGCTGATTGCAGCTTCTCCCCTGGCAGCCCAAAGCACTGCCAAATTGCACGTGATTGCTTTCGGTGCGCATCCCGATGATTGCGATGGCAAGGCCGGCGGGCTTGCGGCCAAGTACGCCGCGGCCGGAGCAAAGGTCAAGTTTGTGTCACTCACCAACGGAGACTCGGGCCACTATTCCGAGGGCGGAGGCGCGCTGGCCAGGCGCCGCCGCGCGGAGGCCATTGAGGCGGGACGGCGCATCGGGATCGTTTACGACGTGCTCGACAACCACGACGGCGAGTTGATGCCCACGCTTGCGGTGCGGCGCGAGGTGATCCGGGAAATTCGGGAATGGCAAGCCGATATCGTCCTTTCGCCCCGCCCCAATGACTATCATCCCGATCATCGAAACACCGGAATCGTGGTCCAGGACGCCGCCTACATGGTGACGGTACCGGACGTCGTCAGCGACGTGCCAGCCCTTCGCAAGAACCCGGTCTTCCTCTACTTTTCGGACAACTTCCAGCGCCCGGCTCCGTTCCGCCCGGACATCGTGGTCTCAATTGACGACGTATACGACAAGAAGATCGACATGCTGGACGCGCACGTCTCGCAGGTTTACGAGTGGTTGCCGTGGCATGACGGCAAATTGGACGAAGTTCCGAAAGACCCTGCGGCCCGCAAGCAATGGCTCCGTTCTCAGCGCCCGAGCGGCGTGCCTGCCGCATGGAAGGAAGCGCTGAAAAAGTGGTACGGGGCCGAGGCCAATTCTATCCATCACGCAGAGGCTTTTGAAATCACGGAGTACGGCACTCAGCCCAGCGAGGCGGAGATCCGTCGGCTGTTTCCTTTCTTCCCAAAGAAATAGGCACAGCGCCGGCAGGTGCACAATCAGTTGCGCGCTACGGCCTCATCTGTTAAAAGAAACCGAGAGGTAAGGAAACAGACGCTGGAGCGAGGAGGCGCAAATATGGCTGGCACGTCTGCAATCCGGTCTGCTGAACCGTGGGCTCGTTCGTTGCTGAGGTTTGTTGTCGGCTTCACATTTTCCTTTCACGGATTTCAAAAACTGTTTGGCCTGTTTGGCGGCCGTGGGCCGGTTCATTTGCTTTCTTTGATGGGCCTGGCGGGCGTGCTGGAGTGCTTTGGAGGAATCCTGCTGGTTTTCGGGCTCTTCACCGTCCCTGTGGCGTTCCTGCTCTCGGGCGAAATGGCCGTGGCGTACTTCAGGGCCCATTTCCCCAGAGGCCCATTGCCGATTCAGAACGGCGGTGAACTGGCCGTGGTTTACTGCTTCGTTTTTCTCTATTTGTTTGTGGCCGGAGGCGGACCTGCAAGCCTGGATCGCCTGATCCGCAAAAAGAGTTAGTTGGCCGCCTGCGCGAATTTTCTGCTTTAACACGCGGCAACACCACACCGCGACAGCCCACTATGGCCGAGGCCGCTCTTCGGCAGCACGGCGGGTGGGACGGGAACGGTGAGCTGCGGATCTGGACGGCTGTTGCTCCGCGGCCGTCTCGGGCGGAGGAAGTTTCTCAGCCGATACCGCCTTTCGGGTTGCCGTCAGCATGTCCTGCACGGCCCCGCGCGCGATATTACGAATCAAAGGATTAACGAACCACGCCACCAGGAAAGGCACATCGCGCGAGAGCGCAATGGATTCCCACTCGATGATCACGCCGTTATCTCGCTGCTGGTACCGCCAGTAGGAATTGATTCGCCATAGATACCCGCTGTCATGCCCAACCGGATCAAGATGTTCGTTGGGCGTTCCGGCGTCTTCAACCTGCTGGATGCGCGTCGAGACGCTCCGGCTGTATCCACCGTCTTTCCCTATCGGCGTGAAATGGATGTCATACCAGGTGTCAATTGTCACTGTCACAATACTCTGCTTCTGCAACCGCAAATAGACCTTGAAGTCATCCCCGTCATTGCGGCTGATCAATCGCGAGCCGATGATCTCGGGGTAATAGATTTTTTTGAAATTGTCGTAATCCCGCAAAACCTCAAGCGCAGATGCTACTGATTTTCCGGGAATAAATGCGTCCCCAACCCAGTGATGAATCATTCCGTCCGGGACATCAATGGAATCACCCTTTGCATCCAAAGTGCGAATGGGTTGCACGTAAACACCGCCATGCTCGATCGTAGAGAGGATGGATTCGAACTGTGACTTCGGCAGGCTTTCGATATACAGGAAATGATTTGAGTGGCTTTCGTCACGCTTCATGCGTTGCTCAGCCAGCGCAACGTAATCGTTGAAAGCCTTGAGAGTCTTTGGGGTAAGGTCAGCTGCAAAAACGTCGGACTGGCCTATCGCAAGCAGGGCGATTGCCCCAAACAAGAGCACCCATGCCAGGCTTCTGAGTAAATGCCCCTCGGACCGGTCCATTCGTACGATCATCCCCATCTTTATAATGTTAGCACGGCCATTGGAGAGCATTCCATGGCGCGGCGCCGGCATTGCTTCCATCTCTCATGCGCTGTTGAACCTGGCCGCACCCACTATCGGCCTGAAGAACCAGGCAGCATGTGACGACCAGAATCATAAGTGAGAATCTGTGAACACGGATTTTTGTGATACACTCCCACGGAACTTATTTTGATGGGGCAAGGGGACATGGCACAAATCAAAAAGCCTTCAAAAGTTTATGACGCAATTATTGTGGGTTCCGGGGCGGGCGGCGGCATGGCCGCTTACGTTCTGACGCAGGCCGGCGCAAAGGTCTTGATGC
>JAJXZM010000226.1 GCA_021780055.1 Acidobacteriota bacterium | reverse complement strand
TGGCCCGAGCATAGGAATTTCATCGTCAACAGCCTTGATGCGATTTCCCGGGTTCGGGTGGTCGGAAAAGAACTGGATCGTCTGCTGCGGATATTTCTGCTCAATAATGTGGAAGAACTGCGCCATGCCATACGGGTCGTATCCCGCTTGGTAGAGTATGTAGGTTCCCACCTCATCCGCCTGGGATTCGGCAGCGCGAGAGTTCCGCAGAAGAATTGAATTCACTCCAAAGCTAAGGCCTGCCTGCGCCAGTTGGCCCAAAAGGCTCGAGCTCTGGCCAAGCAGTCCCATCAGAATAGAAAGCGGCGCTTGTGCCAATATTATTTCAGACGCCTGATGGGTGCCGTGGCGCATCACTACATGGCCTTCTTCGTGTGCAAGCACGCCGGCAATCTGGGCCTCATCTTGAGCGGCTTCAATAGCCCCGCGGTTCACATAAATAAAGCCGCCCGGCAGCGCGAAGGCATTAATGTCAGAGCTGTTGACCACTCGAAACGTCCAGGCGTATTGCGTTCCGCTCGATTGATTGGGAGCGGCAACCGCCAGCCGTTTTCCCAGGCCATTTACATAGTCGACCACGCGTGCGTCGCGGATTAAAGCGACCTGCTTGTTGACTTCCGCGGAGGCATTCCGGCCAACCTCGACATCCTGGGCCGGAGAAAACAGGTTAAAGCCAGGTTGAAAATCCAGCCTCTCCACTGCATAAAGAAGTACAGGTGACAGCACCAACGCGGTCAGCACTGCCAGCCCGGCACATCTACCTCTTCTCTTGATTGCAAACTTCTTCATTCGAACCCGTTACGGATTATTCGCTTTTTGAAAGCTCACAGAGCAACTCCATTGCAAACGTCATCTCTCGCGCCCATAGATATCAATAAAACCCGCAAGCCATGCGAAACTTTCCGTTGTGTACGCTCTATTCCTTTTTTATATTGCCATCAACCGTTCTTGCCCTCAAGAACGCCGGCAAACACTTCTGCCCCGCGGTAAAGGGCGTGACGACCCAATTCCTTTTCAATCCGCTTCAGGCGGTTGTACTTTGCAAGCCGCTCAGACCGCGTGATGGCTCCTATCTTGATGAGCGAAGCTCCCGTCGCCACAGCGAGATCGGCGATAAAATCATCCTCGGTCTCACCGGAGCGAGCGCTGATTACCGGTTGGTAACCATTGCGGCGCGCCTGGCTCACCACGTCCAGCGCTTCGGTCAAAGTTCCGATCTGGTTCATCTTTACCAAAACTGCGTTACCGATTCCTTCCTCAATGCCCCGCCCCAGCCGGTCAAGATGAGTCACAAACAGGTCGTCGCCGATCAGCAGACACTGGTCTCCGAGCCTGTCGGTCAGTCTCTTCCAGCCTTCCCAGTCTTCCTCGTCGAGTCCGTCTTCGATTGCAATAATCGGGTAACGATCTACACAGTTCGCGAGCCTTTCCACCAGATCCTCTGACATTAGGTCTTCGTCTGAAATCTGCAACCGGTACATTCCGCCCTGAAGTAAATGGCTGGCCGCCACGTCCACTGCAATGGCGGCGTCCCTCCCGGGTTCCAGGCCAGCACGTTCCATGGCCTCAACCATCACATCAAAACCCGATTCGTTAGTTCTCAGCCTGGGTGCGTATCCACCCTCATCGGCGACCCCGGCGGAGTAAACGCCACGTTCCTTAAGCACATCTTTGGCCGCTCGGTAAACGGCGTGTACGTCAGCAAGCGCTTCGGAATAGTTCCCGGCCTGCAACGGAACCATCATGAAGTCCTGGAAATCGAAGTTTCCGCCACCGTGGATGCCGCCGCTCATGATATTCACCATCGGCACTGGCAATTCATTGGCCGCCGCTCCTCCCAGGTACCGGTAGAGTGGCAACCGAGCTGATTCTGCAGCCGCACGCGCCACCGCCATTGAAACTCCCAGGATCGCGTTCGCGCCAAGCCGTCGTTTGTTTGGGGTCTGGTCAAACCGGATCAGCGTGTCGTCCACCAGTGTCTGGTCCGAGGCCTCCAGTCCAGTCAGCACCTGCGTGATCTCCCACTCGACACTCTTGATCGCCTTGGTCACGCCCTTCCCGTGGTAGCGGTTAAGTTCACCGTCACGAATCTCCGCCGCCTCGTGCGTGCCCGTTGAAGCGCCGGCCGGTACAATCGCAACGCCTCGTGCACCGTCTTCAAGCGCTACCTGCACTTCAAGAGTGGGATTCCCGCGCGAGTCGAGCACTTCCCGGCCATGAATTCCGATGATTCTTGACATCTACACCCCTGTCACTCCGATTAGATTATGCTTACACTATATTTCGTCTAACGACTTCGAGCGCTGCTTCGAACCTTGCCGGCCGCTCCGCGAGAAGACATTTGGCCGCGCGCCGCACACGCGATTTCACTTCTTCCTTTCGGATGTACTCTACAGGAGACTTCCCGTCCATCCGCGCCAGCATCAGACCGCCAAGATGCCGCACCGTCATGCCCTCAAAATCCACCATTGCCGCGCGTGTAAGACCGGCAAGCAGCGCCTGCCAAAACGCGCGCGCCGCGCAAAAATAAAGTTCCGCGCAGCGCGGCTGGTGGAACGACTTCAGCATCAGATGGTTCAAAAGAAACGCGGAATCAAACGCCGGGTCGCCCCAATGGACCACTTCAAAATCGATCAGGAAGATGCTGTCATCACGCACCAGCATATTCTTCGGGCTGTAGTCGCCATGGACAAGCCCGGTCTGAATCTTCAACGAATCTTCGATAAGCTGTTCCAGTGCCACGCGAGCATCCGGGCCCCGAGCCGCCGTCGTTCGGTAATACGGATCGATCCTTAGCTCCTCAAACACGGTGCGGTCGGCAAACTGCTTCCGGAACCCAGGGTCCTGCTGGCTGGCGGTGATCATGGTGGCAAGCAGATGCCCAGCCGCCTGCGCAACATCCACCCGGACCTGTCCGTCCAACAGCGACTTCTTCCAGACCACCGAACCAGCCGGAGCGGCAGTCATCAGATAAAGGAAGTTCGCGTGGTCCACATAAACTACCCGAGGGACGGCGTTGTCCAGAATCGAGCCGAGCGACTGGATGGCTGCCGCCTCCCGGAAGATCCGCTCACGTTGCGAGACCCAATTTTCTGTGACGCGCAGCTTGCCGAGCGATTGCTTGGCAACCCAGCGGATGCCGGGCCCCTCGATCAGGGAAACAAGGTTTGAAACGCCGCCCCCAAGTTCCCGGATGGAAAGTGCTGCAGGATCGCGGGCGAGACCCTGCCCGGCAAGGTAAGCGCCAATGGTATCCGGTGTCAGTCGAAGTTCTTCCATTGCAATGAATTTGCTGCCAGAACCGAAGACATCAGACCCGATTCACAGCCTGCCCCATGGCATCCAGGCGATCCAGCAGGCGATAGTGCGCACCGCACTTCCGGCACTTGATTTCACGCCCTTGCCGT
>JAJXZM010000203.1 GCA_021780055.1 Acidobacteriota bacterium | reverse complement strand
AAGCCAGCTTGGGCAACTGGTCCGAAAAAACGATGATCTGGCCGCTGCCTTCGGGCACCCGCTTCAGAAGTTCGTCTTTTTCCAGGGCCACTTTGTTGTCTGGCTCGAGGCC
This sequence comes from Acidobacteriota bacterium, assembly GCA_021780055.1. Next base: position 3,300 of record JAJXZM010000203.1, on the reverse strand, counting down.
CGGGTCAGAATTCAGCCGGTGCGCCAGCGATTCGCTCACGAACGCCGTGCCCCCGCCGCGCAGAAACTCATCCAGTTCCGGGACAAAATTTGTGTCTCCCAAGGCATGTGCAGTAAACAGCGCCGCCTGCGACTTTGCGGGGAAGTGGGCCGTGGGAAGCAGCGGAATTCCCAACATTCCGATCTGGTCAAAAATATAAGGCTCGTTGCCCGGGTCGCTGTTGGGAGGCTTATAGGCCGGAATCCCGTCCCAATTACCCACCAGTTTGGCCAGGCTGTCGAGTTGAACGCGATAGTCGGCCAGAGCGTCGGCCTGGGCGCGATACTTGGCGGAATCAAGTTCGCCATAGTGGAACAGCATGACCTCCGGCGCTCCCGCCAGCACCGTTACGTAAGCTTGGTCCAGATAGAAAGTGGGGTCGGTACCGTAGGGATCAAACCAGCCGCCACCCTCCTTGTTTCCCGCAACGTCGGCCAGCCAGCGGTAGAGGAAAAATCCGCGGTACTCCTGCGTGTGGCCCCATTGCTTGGAGGCAGGGTCGCGGAGCTCGGTGCCCACCCAGATGCGGTCATAGAGCGCCGACTCCTTGTCCACCACATAGCCGCGGTTCTGGAAATTGTCATACCACTGGGGGAACTTCAGAATGATCTTCACCTTGGGATTGACGGCACGCGCCGCCCCCAGCACATTCTTGCTGCTCATCTCAACCATCAGCCTGTCGCGATACTGCTTCCAGCTCATCGAACCTTTTGCCGCCGCGCACTCTGAACATTCGCAATCGGTAAAAAAGAAATCGTCAATCATGATTTCGTCGAAAAGGCCGGCGGCATAGCGAAAGATTTCATTGAGATGCTGCTGGTTCTGGCGGTTCGTGTAGCAGGCCGCCACCTTCCATCCGGTCGAGGGCTTCCCCAGGCCGGTGGTGGTGACGCAGCCGGAAACATCCAGGCCTGCATGTCGGAAAAAGTCGCGCGAAGTCTTGAGTGTTGTGGCATTGGCCTGGTAGCCGTCGCGAAAGACTTCAAGATAGACCTTGGAGATTCCCAAGCGGCGGCAGAAGCCAAGCGCCTGTTCGCGCCCCGCTGGGGTTGAAAGCCGGTCGCGAACGTCTTGCGCCGTGAAGATCGTCTCCCATTGCGTTGCCCGCGCCAGTGACGCGAAGCCCATCAACAATAGAAGGCAAATGCCGCCCAGGCGGAAAAGGTGACTTAGCTGGAATCGGTTTTTTAAGGCAAACACAGTGGATCCTCTGAGTTGCAAGATCGGGCGAAGTACGATCATCGCCGCTGGCGGAAATGGTCCGAACCCGGAAAGGACAGAAGAGAATAGCACCGTGCAGCGTGGGCTGCAATGGGTCCAGCCGCCGGCGGGTTGGGATGGTCTGGCCACCTGAGACCAGTTTGTGAATGCGATTTATAAGCATGTTGTTTTCGCGTCTTTCGGGGCCAGCGCGCCAGCCAGGCAACTTGCATCCTGGCGTAGCGTTATCAAGGTTTTTCGTCGAGCAACGCCACGAGGCGCTGGGGATCGGAGGTAGGAAGTTTGCAGTTGAAGTTTTCGCAGACGTAGGCGGTTGCTTTGCCGTCGATGGGGTGCATGCCCTGGATGAAGGGAAGCCGGCCGGCAAACTGCCGGCTGTCCTCGCCATCCACCACGAAGAGGACCGTGTTGGGAAGATACCGCTGGTTCACGACACGGAGCAGCGCCCGGGTATCTGGTTGGGCAGGATCGCCGGCGATGACGATCTGCCGCGGTTTTGAAAGGGCAAAGTCCACGGCCGCAATCATCTGGGACAAGGTCTCCGGGGCGTGCTCGATCTGGCGGCTGAACGTGCGGAAGATCTTGTCCGCCTGTTCACGCCAGGCCGAGCGGTTAGCCATTTCCGCAAGCCGCAGCAGGTTCATGGCCGCAAGGGAATTGCCGGAAGGCTCGGCGCCGTCATAAGCGTCGCGCATCCTGACCACGATGGAGGAATCGCTGGGCTGGGTATGGAAATAACCGCAGCCTTTGTCGTCCCAGAAAAGCCGGTCCTGGGTTTCCTGCAGCCGGATGGCCCAGGTGAGATCGGAGACGCGAAACGAGGCTTCGTAGAGGTCAAGCAGCCCTTGGATAAGGCTGGTGTAGTCGTCGAGAAAACCGCTGATTCCGATTTCGCCTTCGCGGTAGCGGCGCAATAGCGTGCCGTCCTGAGGGTTGTAGAGCTTCGATTGGATGAAGTCCGCGGCGCGTAGTGTCGCTTCAGTATAAGCGGGCTCACCAAGTACCTGCCCGGCGCGCGCAAAGGCTGACATCATCAAGCCGTTCCAGGAAGTAAGCACTTTGTCGTCAAGCGGAGGCCGTGGGCGCCGGTCGCGGGCCGCGAGCAGCAAGGTGCGGGCATCGGCAAGCGCGGCGCGGATCTCCTCGGGCGGCTTGCCAAAATGCTTTGCGGTTTCATCAACGGAATACGCCACCTGCAGGATGTTCTTTCCGGTGAATTCTCCCTGCGGATCGTTCTGCGGCGCGACGTTGCCATGCGGCTCAACATCATAGGCGTAACAGAAAATCTTTGCTAAGTCCGGGCCGAAAACATTTTCGATCTGGGTAGCGGTCCACAGGTAGAATGCGCCCTCGCCATGTTCGGGCTTGCCCTTTTCAATCTGGCTGTCGGCATCCTCTGCGCTGTAAAAGCCTCCTTGAGGGCTGCGCATGTCGCGCAGGACGTAATCCAGAACGTCACGCAGCATGTTGGCGTAAAAATGATCGTGCGTGATCTGGTAAGCCTCGGTGTAAGAGATGGCCAGTTGCGCCTGGTCGTAGAGCATCTTTTCAAAGTGCGGCACATGCCATTTTTCATCCACTGAGTAGCGGTGGAACCCGCCGCCCAGATGATCGTGAATGCCGCCTTCGGCCATGGCGTGCAGAGTGTTGAGCGTCATTTCGAGCGCGGCCTGATCGCCGGTTCGCGAGTGGTAGCGCAGAAGAAAATTGAAGACGACCGGACGCGGAAATTTGGGTGCGCCACCGAATCCGCCGTTCGTGGGATCGTAACTGGACCTGATCTGCTGATAAGCCCGGGTGAGGGTTGCCTTTGTAATGTGCGCCTCGTCCGGCCCGGGAGCGCCGACCGCTTTCTTCAGTTGTTCCACCACATCCGCGGCGGACTGTTCAATTCGCGTGCGATCTTTTCTCCACGCCTCGGCAACACGCTCAAGGACGGTGCTGAAGCCCGCGCGTCCATAGCGGTCAACGGGAGGCCAGTACGTTCCGCCGAAAAAGGGTTTGAGGTCCGGCGTCAGGAAAACCGACATCGGCCAGCCG
>JAJXZM010000573.1 GCA_021780055.1 Acidobacteriota bacterium | reverse complement strand
GTTATGAAGGCCACAGGCGATAGCTGGACGATAGGTACGGGATACTACGACGGCATCAATTATGGGCTTTTCTATAGCGATCAGGTAATGGAGCACGCCCTGCAGAAAATGCAAGCTGAGGCAAAGAGGCTGGGGGCAAAGAAAATCCTGATGGGTGAATGCGGCCACGCTTCACGGACTGCCAAGCATTTTTATCCCACTTACTGCGGTGGCAAGGACGCACTGCCCGTCATCAGCATCCTGGAGTATACCCAGCAGGCGTTGAAAGAGGGCCGGATCAAGCTTGATCCCAGCATCGTCACGGAACGCGTTACTTACCACGATCCCTGCAATTTTTCGAGGACCGGCTGGATTGTCAACCAACCGCGCGAAGTCTTGAAGGCTTTTTGCCCTGACTACGAAGAGATGGCGCCAAATGGACGCAGCAACCTTTGTTGTGGTGGAGGGGGAGGAACGGTCTCGATCGATGAGATCCGCCCTTACCGCACCACGGTCAGCGGAAGGCTGAAGGCTGAGCAGATCCGCCGGACAGGAGCGCACTATTGCGTTGCCCCCTGCGCCAATTGCAAGAAGCAGCTCCGCGAACTGATGGAGGACCAGGGCATTGAATGCGAAGTTCTTGGCCTGCATGACTTGATCTACAAGGCCATCATCCTTCCACCCGATCCAAAGCCTCAAGAGGAACTGGACGAAACGGCTGGCGGCTCGGTCCAGTTGTCAAAAGGAGGCAAGTCGTGACTGCTTGGATTGACTTTGCGCGTGGCCCACTTTTCCGCCTGTGCTTTGCGTTAATGCTGCTGGGCCTGCTGCGCATCGTACTGATTACTCTGCTGGGCGTCAAGGAGGCTTACCAGCGGAATCCGGACAAGATTGTGTCCTGGAAAGAGATTCGCCGCCAGACCATCGGATGGCTCTTTCCGGTGGTGCGTCTCTGGAGAGCACGTCCGATTTACAGCCTGTTTTCATTTCTCTTTCACGTTGGGATGATCGTAACGCCGCTTTTTCTTGCCTCGCACGTCCTTCTCTGGCGCAACTCTGTGGGGTTCGGCTGGCCGGCTCTTCCGCAAAAGGTTGCGAACTGGCTTGCGCTGCTCGTGATTGTTACGGGAACGGGAATTTTTCTGGGGCGCGTGCTTCATTCCGGGGCACGGAAACTGAGCAAATTTCAGGATTACGTCTGGCCGCTACTGATCATGACGCCATTAGTCACAGGCTATATCGCATCCAATGCCGTCATCAGTCCACGGACCTACCAGCAGATGATGCTGGTTCATATTTACTCCGGTGATCTCATCCTGCTGATGATTCCATTTACCAGACTTGCTCACTGCGTGCTGGCGCCACTCTCGCAACTGGTGACGGGGATTGCCTGGAAATTCCCGGCGGGTGCCGGTGATCGAGTCGCTGAAACCTTAGGATTCGGAGACTGCCCGACGTGGTTACCCAAAGCACGCCTTGCCACAGCGCCAGACGCAGCGCTGCCGGACACGAAGGGAGAGAGCAGGAAATGAAAGCGGCCATTCTGACCGACACCACCAAATGCATCGGATGCAGCGAGTGTGTACTGGCCTGCAAGAGAGTTAATCGCCTTCCAGAAGATGTCCCCCGGCGCTGGGACACGGATGACGGCCTGTCAGCAAGGAACTGGACTTCGGTGATTGGCGAACCTCATAACAAGTTCGTGCGCAAGCAGTGCCGGCATTGCCTGGAACCTGCCTGTGTCTCCGCATGCCCGGTCGGCGCCATGCACAAGACTGAACTTGGACCGGTGATATACGACAGCTCAAAGTGCATTGGTTGCCGTTATTGCATGATGGCGTGTCCGTTTGGCGTTCCGCGCTACGAGTGGAGCAGCATTGTTCCATACGTTCGAAAATGCGTCCTTTGCTACGAAACGCGATTGAAGCACGGACAGCAGCCTGCCTGCACTGAAGCCTGCCCGACCAAAGCCACAATCTTCGGTGACCGTGACGAACTTTTGGCGGAGGCTCACCAGCGCATCCGGAACAATCCCGGAAAATATCTCAACAGGGTCTGGGGGGAACACGAAGTCGGCGGAACTTCGGTTCTCTACATCTCGGATATGGACTTGTCATTCCTGACCTACGGCGAGCATTTCGGGGACAAGCCGTTAACACAGACAACGCGTGTGGCGATGGAAGCCGTCCCCTTCACTTTCCTTGGCGTGGGCATGGCCATGTCAGGCCTGTACTGGATTATCCAGCGGCGTATGAAACTCCAGGCAGAACAGGCCGGGGAAAACACAGAGAGTAAGATGGGTCCGGAGGAATAAATGGAAAGGGTAGCGCGGCTCAAATTAATTCTCTGGGTGTTTGTCGGGCTAGCCGCGGCCGTTGCAACCGCTCGTTTCCTCTTTGGCCTGGGAGCCACCACGCATCTCTCTGATGGCACACCCTGGGGTTTGTGGGTTGGTTTTGATGTAATGGGTGGAGTGGCCCTCGCTGCCGGGGGATTTGTTATCACCGCAACTGTCTATATCTTCAATCTGGAAAAATATCATTCCATTGTCCGGCCCGCGGTGCTGACGGCGTTTCTTGGCTATGCCGCTGTTGTGGTTGGCCTGCTTTTCGACCTTGGGCTGCCCTGGCATATCTGGCACATGATGATCTATTGGAATCCGCATTCACCGCTGTTTGAAGTCGGTTGGTGCGTGATGCTTTATCTCACTGTGCTGACCCTGGAATTCTTCCCTGTTCCGGCGGAAGACTTTTCAGCCCTGGCCCGCGTACGCCGCTTTTTGATCAAGCTTCGCATTCCTCTGGTGATCCTGGGCATTGCGCTTTCCACGCTCCACCAGTCATCCCTGGGTTCGCTGTTCCTCATCATGCCCTATCGCTTGTTCCCGCTGTGGTACTCGCCCATCCTGCCGGTTCTGTTTTTCGTCTCGGCGGTTGGGTTGGGATTGTTGATGGTTATTCTCGAAAGCCATTTCACCGCGCACCTCTACCGGAGGAAGCCGGAAACTCATTTGATGAACCCGCTGGGGGTTGCAGCCCGCTGGGTACTGATCCTCTACGTGGTTCTCCGGTTTGGGGACCTGACGATTCGCGGCCAACTGCACGACCTCCTGGGTGGGCAATGGCAGGTGAAGCTTTTCTGGGTCGAAATGGCGTTGATGATTGTCATTCCGCTCATCCTGTTGTTCACCCCGCAATTCCGGGAGCGGACCAACTGGCAGTGGGCGACGGCTGCTATCGGCGTCTCGGGAATCGTTCTCAATCGGGTTGATGTCGGCGGTTTGGCGGATCTCAGCCGCGGTACGGGGCTGTATTTTCCCGCGTGGACTGAGATCGTTGTGAGCCTGGGGATTGTGGCGGCTGCGACCCTGGTTTTTCTCGTGACGATTGAGCATTTCAGAGTCTGGGAAACGAGGCCCGCAGATCCAAACGCTGACC
>JAJXZM010000211.1 GCA_021780055.1 Acidobacteriota bacterium | reverse complement strand
TGTCCAAGCCGGTGACCGCCTGGTCGGTGTTCACGCGGGTTGGGGTGGCCGGACGCGAACTCCAAACCAGACGCGCTTGCGAAGCTGGCCTCCCGACCGGTTTGCTGAAGTTGTCCGCTGGCTGGTGCAGAAGCATGGGGCGCGCGTCGCGTTGACGGGTTCAGCGGATGACCGCCCGCTCACTCGCCACATTGCCAGTTCGGCAGGTGTCCCGTGCATGGATCTGGCCGGCCAGCTTTCACTGTTAGAGCTTGCTGCGCTCATCGAGCGGCTGAACGCCTATCTCACTGTTGACACAGGGCCTGCGCACATGGCGGCGGCGTTGGGCACTCCTCTTGTGACGCTGTGGGGCCCTGGAATTTTCGAGCAGACAGCCCCCATTTCGTCGGGCAATCCGCCGCGAGTTCTTTATCACCGTGTTCACTGCTCGCCGTGTTATGGCACGCCTGCGATGAAGACCTGCAAGAACAACATCTGTATGAAGGAAATCCAGGTCGAGGAAGTGAAGAGGACCTTGGAAGAAATCCTCGCTATGGAGCCTGCCCGCTAAAATCGGGCGTTATTCAGGGTCGATTCTGGCTTCGTCAACAAGCATCACGGGGATATCATCCTGGATGGGGTAGACGCGACGGCACTTGCCGCACTTCAGGCCCTGGCCATCCGGCGTAAGCGTGACCGGCTCCTTGCAAAGCGGGCAGACCAAAATATCCAGCAATTCCTGACTGACAGCCATTTGCTCACTCCAACCCAATGATGTTTGTGAATTTAGCAGACACATCGCAGGAATTCAAGCCACACGCGCGCCATACTGTCGAGGCGCTGTGCCCGGTATCAAAGTTTCCTTCCCTCGGGCAACCGCCCTTTATTATTGCGGAGGCGGGAGCAGTATGCTGGGCCATTCGCGCACAAAGTAAGCGCCATTCGTCGAACGCTCCACCACAGGCGCGTAAAGGCCCAAAGACGTGCGATTCCACCAGCGCCCGGTCTGGTGTCTGGTGGTGAAGCCGGTGAACCAGTACTGCCAAAGAACTGCCCGGATTTCAAGTGGAGGCTTGCCGGGAAACGGGTTCGAGCGGAAAAGCGAAAGCACGCTTGGATCATTTTCAAGCATCAACTCTTCCGTTTGCATCACCCAGGGGTTGTGTTCAAAGTTACTGAGCGACGCGAACCACAAATTCCAGTCGAAGCGGGGTTGGTAAGGAGCATAAATGCCCGGGGGCTGCATCGGGTCCTGCGGCTTGTAGCGGAATGGATAGACCACCCATTGTTTGCCATCGCGCGAGCCTTGGAACTCAATCTCGTATCGTTCCCGGGTCATGACCGCAAACAGGCCATACTGGTTGGCGATGCGAAATGGTTGAAGAAAAGCGACAGGCTGGAGCGGCAAGGGCAGCGAGGGAATGAACAACAAAAGCAGCAGCACCGTTGTTGCATAGAAAACCCAGGTTAGAAAAACCCCCGATAGCACCAGACCTGCAAGCGAGGCCCGCACGAGCGGGGCGTCTGTCAGTGGCGCTTGCCAATCCAGAAATTTGATCTTGTGCAACCTCGCCAGCCGCGTGGATTGCAGCCGCTTGAACCAGCCCGCGAAGTGCTCGTCGTCGAGCAGCAGGAAGCCAAGCGCGAGGACGAGGTAATTCAGAAACGCATAGTTCGCTGTCAGGATGATTCCTATCTGAAACGGCGTCAGGATCAGGAAGCAGAGCAACCGGCTGCGCCGTGAAAAGATAAACATCCAGCAGAGGCCGAGTTCGGCAACAAGAGTGAACAGGGCCAGCAGCGCCTGAATGGGATGTGGGATCTGTTGCGCATACCAGCCTATCCAGGTGGGCAGCGGGCCGTTTTGGTAATAATGATTCATGGCGGTCAGATGACGCCATTGGGGATCGTGACTGGCAAGCTTAGCCACGCCGGATTCAAAGTAGATTCGAAACCATTCCCATTGCAGTAGAAACAGACTGGCTGGCGAAGGAGGGATCGATTCACCAAGGCCGGGACGAAATCCCGCCGGAGCAAAGAAGAGCGACAGAAAACCGGCGGCCAGCAGCATGCCATCCGACTGATAATCAGCAAACGCGCGCGCGGCAGCGATGAAGGAAAGATAGGCTAACAGCGCAACAGCCGTTGACCCGCGCGGCCAGATGTTAAACAAAAGCGCAATGGAAGCAATCAGCCCGGCCCACACCAGCAGGTGCAGTGCGAATGAGCCGCTTCCCAGCCAGAGCAACGTTGGCGCAACCCAGAACCGCAGGATTCCCATGCGGCCCCTGAGAAGCTCGAGATAGTTCTGGGCAGGAAGGATTCCCTGCGGCCCCACCAGACCCTCGATCTGAAAAGCCAGCGAGTAAAAGGCGGAGAAGAAGATCAGCCCGAGACCACGCAGAAACAGCCAGCGAGGCCACAGATGTCCTGGCCGCCCAGGCTGCTCGGGACCGAAGAGGCGGACAAACGGTGTTTTGAGATCCACGTCCATTTGTCCGACTATTGTACAAGCAACCCCCTCGAATCAGCAGTGGCTTTCTCGATGGGCTCTATACCTGCAGGCAGAGAATAACAGCCAATGCCTGCAATCTTTGCGTTGCGTTCTGGCCCTGTGAACGCATAAACTCATTGGGCTGAACGAATGGACGAGGATATTCCGACTGTTATTCGTTGCATGACAGGCTTGGGTTGACACACTGGAGGAGGAGAAAGCGTGCTTCGTGCGAAAACCTTCGTGGCTCTGCTTCTGGCGATTTCCACAACCTATGTTGTTGCTTCGGGTGCTTCTGCTCCATCAAGCGAAGCAATGCCTGTCATTTCTTTGAATGGCCGATGGAACTTCCTCACGGACCCTTCAGGCAGTCTTAAAATCCAGGATCTGACATCTGCAAAGGATGCAAGAGAGATTCAGGTCCCCGGATCATGGCAGGAACAGTTTGCCGACCTGCGCGACTATGCCGGCGTGGCGTGGTATTGGCGTTCAGTACAGGTTGAAGAACTCCAACCCGCCCAAGTCGTGATTCTGAAGTTTGGAGCGGTCGATTATCGCGCTGATGTTTACGTGAATGGACAGCACGTGGGTTCTCACGATGGTGGCTACCTTCCGTTTGAGTTCGATATAACGTCTCTGATCAAGTCAGGCGAAAATCAGATTGCCGTTCGGGTAGTGGACCCGGGAGCGAAACCCGACGAGGTGGAGGGAATCAAGTACGCAGAAATTCCTCACGGTAAGCAGAACTGGTATGTCCAGACAAGCGGGCTGTGGCAAAGTGTCGAGCTTGAAATCCGCCCTCAAGTCCATCTGGGAGTGGTTCACATCTCAGCAGGAGCTGACGGCAATTTCACATTTACCGTTCATCTTGTGAACACGCCTGCTGGAGCTACGCAGGCGCCGGCGGTCGGTGCAGAAATCCTGGGCCCTGACGGGAAACAGGTCTGGAAAGGACCTGAGAATGCCG